>JANPAR010000266.1:0-41810 GCA_031430015.1 Burkholderiales bacterium | reverse complement strand
TGATGTAGTCGTAAGCGGCGCTCACGCCTTCACGGTGTCGAGGAACAGCTTGGCATCAAAATAGGTCGCGGCCGGCACCGGGTTCTGGATATTGCCGAAGCGCACGAAGAAGTCCGTTACCTGTTGCTGCCAGCGCGTCGCGGTGCCATCGGCGTACAGCTTGCGCCAATCGGCTGACGAGTAATAGCGCGAAGCCTTGAACTGTTCCTGCAGGTCGCCAAGCGGCACCTGGGCATAGTTGTTCTTCTGGATGACCGGCAGGATCTCGGCCGAGTTCTTCATCAGGTCATCGTTGGAGGCAGCCCAGCCGCGCACGACACGCGCACAAACTTCCCGGTTTTTTTCGTAATAGTCGGTGCGCGCCGCCCAGCCGCCGACAATGGCCGCCTTGGGAAAATATGCGGAAGCATCGACCAGCATCTTCGCGCCCGGCAGCTTGTCGCGTACCGTGATGTTGAACGGCACCCACAGCGCCACTGCCGGCACTGCGCCGGAGATGAACGACGCCACCGCGGTAGGCATGCCCTGGTTGACCAGCTCGATGTCCTTGGTCGGGTCGATGTTGTTGGCGCGCAGTGCCGTGTCGAGGAACACGTGGGCGGTGGTACCGGCCGTGGTGGAGATCTTCTTGCCCTTCAAGTCAGCCCAGCTCTTGATGCCCTGGTCTTCGCGAACCCAGAGCTGTGCCGTGGCGAATTCAACGTTGTTGAGCAAAAACACCTTGCCCTGGCCGCGCGCCGGGAAGTTCGAGAGCACCGCGCCGGTCGAGAGCATGTCGAGGCTGCCGCCGATCATGGCGTTGAACAGTTCGAGCCCGGTGCTGAACATGGTGGTCTCCAGCTCCAGATTCTCTTTGGCCCAATGACCCCGATGCATGCCGGTCCAGATCTGGCCGTTCACCGCCAGTGTGTTCACGTAGCCGACGCGCAGCTTGGTGCGCTGTTGTGCGATGGCTGGGAACCCGGTCAGTGCCAGGCCGGCGGTGGCGCCCGCCCTTTTGAGAAAGGTTCTGCGGTTGCTGCGGTTTTGTCTCGTGCTCATGGTGTCGTCTCCTGTTTTTAATCAAGATTGCGGGTCGGGGTGGGTGCCGATTGCCGTTGCTGCGCTGCGTACTCTTTCATGACCAGATCGCGGATGTGCGATCGCAGTTCGCCAAATGCTGCCTGCTCGTGCAGGCGCTCGTCGCGGGGATAGGGGAAGGGTACGTCAATGATGGTACGGATCCTTGACGGGCGCGCCGTCACCACGATGATTTTCGACGACAGGTAGATCGCCTCTTCAACCGAGTGCGTGATCAGCATTACGGTCTTGCGCTCTGCCGCCAGCACTTCCAGCAGCAGGTCCTGCATGTTGGAGCGGGTCTGGGCGTCGAGTGCACCGAAGGGTTCGTCCATCAGCAGGAACTGCGGTTTGACCGCATAGGCGCGCGCAATCGCGAGGCGCTGGCGCATGCCACCCGACAAGGTCTTGGGAAAGGCCTTGGCAAAATCCGTCAACCCCATCAGTTCCATGTAGCGCCGCACAATGTCGCTGCGGTCACCATCGCTCACCCCGCTCATCCGGTTGGCGGCAAGCTTGAGCCCAAAGCCGATATTTTGCTCGACCGTCAGCCACGGAAATACCCCGTACTCCTGGAAGATCACGCCGCGCTCGGGGCCGGGCCCGCCCACCGGCTTGCCGTCAAGCAGCACGCTGCCACTGGTCGGCTCAACGAAACCGGCGACGATATTCATCATCGTGGTCTTGCCGCATCCCGAGGGGCCAATGATCGAGACAAACTCGCGGTCAGCGATCGAGAACGAGACGTCTTCGACCACCTTGAGCGCGCCACCCGCGGTGTCGAACGTCACCGAGACATGGTCAAAGACGATGCGCGGTGTGGTGCTCATGTCGGTGCCGACCGTCGGTTCGCTCATGTGCCGATCCGATCCTGCCAGGCCACCAGGCGCCGGCTCAACGCACGTAACGCGAGGTCCATTGCCAGCGCGATGAAGCCGATGCAGATGATGCCGACATAAATGATGTCAAGCTGGAAGAACGACCCGGCGTTCTGGATCAACGCACCCAACCCCTGCTGTGCGGCGACCAGCTCCGAGGCCACCAGGGTCGCCCACGCCACGCCCAGTGACACGCGCAGCGCAGTGAGGATGTGCGGCACCGCAAGCGGAATGATGACCTTGCGAAAAATCTCGACATCGGTAGCGCCCAGGGTGCGCGCGACGCGCACAAAGATCGGGCTGATCTGTGCAATGCCTTCATACATCACGATCACGCCGGCAAAAAAGGACGCGTAGAACAGGATGATGACCTTGGCCGGCTCGCCGATGCCGAAATAGACCACCACCAGCGGAATGAGCGCGATCGGCGGCAGGGCGCGAAAAAAGTTGATCAGCGGGTCGACAAAGGTGCGCACGTCGCGATACCAGCCGAGCAGGAACCCAACCGGCACGGCCAGCAGCGTGCCGAGGGCGACGCCCAAAAACACGCGTTGCGTGGACATCCAGATGTCCCGGGGCAGGCGTCCGTCAATCAGCAGCTCCCAAAAACGCGCGGCGACCTGGTGGGGTGTGGGCATCAACGACGCATTGACCAGACCCGACAGCGCGATGCCGTACCAGGCCAGCACCAGCAGCAGCCAGGGGGAGAGGATCAATGCTGCGCGACGCAAGTGGATGGTCTTGTACGTTGGGTTGTGGAGTGGGCGGCTCAAATGGTACTATAGATAGAACCTTTAGCACAAGCAGTCACAGACCACATGCACGCCCTGTTTCGAGACAGCCCGGTGCCGCGCTATGCGCAGCTCGCCGACCTGCTGCGCCAGCGTGTTGCGCGGGGCGTGTGGGCGCTGGGGCAGAAATTGCCTTCGCTTGACGAACTCGTCACCGAGTTCGGGGTGGCGCGCGTCACGGTGCGGCAGGCGGTCGATCTGTTGGCGCGCGAAGGGCTGCTCTCGCCGCAGCAGGGCCGCGGCACTTTCGTCACCGGGCAGCCGGCGCAAGACCGCTGGCTGCGTCTGGAAACGTCATTGCGCGACCTCGCCGACGTCTACCGTGATGACAAGCCCAAGCTCACGCTGCTTGAAGAAGCTTCGGCCACGCCGCAACTGCAGCCGCAGGACGGCAAACCGGCGGCGCGCTACCACTTCATGCGCCGCGTGCATTCGCGCAACGACGAAGCCTATTGCGTTATCTCCATCTACCTTGATGACCGCGTATTCCGCATGGCACCGAAGCGCTTTCGCCGCGAGACGGTGGTGCCGGTGCTGCTCGAATTGCCCAAAGTGAAGATTGCCAAGGCACGCCAGACGATGGCCATCTCGACGGCAGACGTGGAAGTGGCGGCCCACCTCAATATTGCCGTCAGTGCGCCAGTCGCCGAGGTGCGGCGCGTCTTCACTGCCCTCGATGGCACGGTGTTGTACGTCGGTGAGGTGACGTATCGTGGCGACTACATTCACTTTGAGATGGACTTGAAGCCGTGACGCCGCGCATTTCAAATCCGATTTCTGGCATCAGATAACAAAGGGGGATCCATGTTTCGACGAGACTTCTTGCGTGCATCCGCAGCAGGCACGGTGTTGGGTGGTGTGTCGCCTGACATGTGGGCGCAGAGCAACCGACGTGCCGGTGCGCATGGCGGCGCCTGGAACAACGGCCAACTGCTCCATCTGTTGCCCACCGTCAGCGATTCTGAGCTGTTGATCAAGGCGTCGTTTGCCGGCACGCTGAACGCGCCGCCGGTACTGCGCGTCGGTTCACGCAATGTGGCAGGGCGCATGACCGATACCCGCGGGCAGATGTGGCAGTTCCATGCCACCGGCCTTGCGCCCGCGCGGCGCTACCCGCTGGCCCTGCTCGCCGGCGGCAAGAGCGGTGGCAAGGCACTGTGCGAGCCCTGGCATATCACCACCTTCCCGGCGCCGGATGCGAAGCCTGACAAGGTGCGCGTGCTGCTCTTCACCTGTGCCGGCGGCCACGAGGCCCACACCTACCTGCCGACGGTGCTGCGCAATCGCCTGTTGCGGCGCGGCCTGTCGTTCCAGCCGGACGCGGCCATCGCCAACGGCGACCACGTGTACTGGGATCTGCGCTCGCCCCTGACCGCAAAATCCCAGGGGCAATCCCCGGCCGGACTGGCCATCGCTGGCACGCCAACCCGTTCGTCGCCGATCTTCGGCTCCGACAACGAGCAGTTCATCAAGAAGGCGGCCGGCCCGCAGATCGTCCCGGTATATGGCACCGATTTTCGGTCGACGCCGGTGTACTTCATCCAGGACGATCACGACTATTACGACAACGACGATGCCTACGACGAGATCGTCACCTTCCCGCCAGACCACTTCATGCGCGAGATGGCGCGTGCCACGCAGAGCATGTATTACCCGGAGTTCCTGCCGGATGCAGCGCGGCCTGCGGGCTTGCCCGGTGCGTCGGCTTACGGGCGCGCCCGTCCGGTTGCCGAGAGTTTCGGCACGCTGCGCTTCGGGCGCCTGCTCGAAATGCTGCTCTACTCGGTGCGCAGCACCATGACCATGGCGGGCCCGAGTGCGGTGTTCCTCGAAGACACGGTGGAGGGCTGGCTGAAGGCGCGCATGGCGGCCACTGACGTGGCGCACGTGGTCAACCTGCCCTCCAATCCGCCGGGCTGGACGGCCGGCAAATGGGGCGAGTGGTACGCCGATATGCTCAGCCCCGACGGCAAGCTCACCGATGCGACGCCCAAGCCCTACTGGCAGTCCGGATGGCTCAAACAGCACGATCGGCTGATGACCGCCATGTCAGCCATGCGCGGCCGCGTGCCGCTGGTGATGAGTGGTGATCTGCATGCGAGCGCCATCGGCCGCATGCTGCGCACCGGCAACACTGATCTCTCCGCCAATCCGGTGGTGGCGGTGCTGACCGGCACCGTCGGCACGCGCCCAACCGGCTGGCCCTCGGGCATTCGCAAGATAGCGGCTCAGCCACCGCAGCACATCCGGATGGAAGAATGGGTCAAGCCGACCGAGGAGCACGGATTCACCCTCGCCGACTTTACGCCCGACAAGGTCACCCTGCGCATGTTCAAGTGGAACAATCGTACGCAACCCCCGGAGGCGCTCGATACGCTTGAACCGTTTCACACGGTCGAATTGCCGCGGCCAGCCTGAGTCAGCCCGCAGGTCGGCCCGCAGGAAACGCTAGAAGAACAGCTTTCCCGCTACCGCCGGGATGGCGAGCCGTTCAATCCACCAGCGCAGGGCGCGGCCGTTCTCGCCTGCTCGCCAGGCCAGCACCGCCTGGTTGGGCGGATGCGGCGTCTCGACCTTGAGAATCTTCAGCCTTCCTGCCCGCACGTGCGGCTTGACCAGCGGGCGCGGCAGAAAGCCGCAGGCGACGCCGAGCAAGATCGCCTGCAGCTTGTCCATGGTGTCAGGCACCGAGAGGCTGTGCCGGCTGTCGAGCAAGCCGCGCGGCATGTGGGGAAGGCCGCGCGTGGTATCGCCGATGCTCACGGAGCGGTGCTGCGCAATCTCGCTGTTGGGAATCACGCCCTTGGATGCGGCGAGCGGATGATTCGGCACCACCACAAACACGAAATCGAAATCGAACATGGGCACGCTTTCGAAACCGCCCCCCGCCGGGCCGCCGGCCGGCGCGCCGACGATCAGGTCGGCCCGGCCTGACAACAGGGCATCCCAGGTGCCGGCCACGGCCTCGCGGCGCAGGTGCAACGAGGTATGGGGCGCGGCCTTGAAGAAAGCATCAACCAGGGGCATCAGCGGCGCGGTGCCGATCACCTGATCGAGCGTGACCACCAAAGAGGCTTCCCAGCCGGTGGCAATCAGTTGTACTTCTTCATCGAAGGCGTTGGCCTGAGCGAGGAGGTGACGCCCCTTGTCCAGCAGCAAGCGCCCTTCCCGCGTGAAGCGCGCACGGCGGCCCGAGCGGTCAAACAGGTTCAGGCCGAGTTGCTCTTCCAGCGTGTGGACCGCGTGGGTAATCGACGAGGTGACGACGAACAGCTCCTGCGCCGCCGCCGCAAACGAGCCATGGCGGTCGATCGCATCGAGCATGCGGATGTTTTCCAGCGAAATCTTGCCGTGCCGCCGCGCCATGTTGAATTCCGCGCAACGCGCGGCTCGAAATCTTTCATTGGACGCGCGCACGCGGTGCCGCTACTCTGGCGCGCTCGGTTGACCGGTGACGGTTGATCGGTTACTACAGCTGCAACAAGCGGTGATGATACCCGCCGGCATCACACCGGTATTTGAAAAGAGCATGAGACCCATCGAATGAGTGCAGTGGCAGACATCCACGCGAACCACGTCTACGACGTTGCCATCATCGGCTACGGCCCGGCCGGCGCGACGCTTGCCGCAGTGCTTGGCCGTCATGGTCTGGACGTTGCGGTGTTTGACAAGGCGCATGACATTTATCCGCAGCCGCGCGCGGTCGGGTTTGATCACGACGCAATGCGCATCTTCCAGCAGGCTGGCGTGGCTGACGCGCTGCTGCCGCACGTGGCGCCATTCAACGATGGCGTGTATTACGGTGTGGACGGCCAAGTGATCCGCCGCCTCCAGCGCATGCCGCCGCCATATCCGCAGGGTTGGGCACCGGGCTACACCTGCGACCAGCCGGGTGTGGAAGCGGTATTGCGCGCGGCGGTGCAGCAGATGCCCAACGTGCATGTGGCGCTTGGGTGCGAGCTGGGCGGCTTCACGCAATCGGCTGACCACGTCAATCTGGCATTGCGCAACAGCGATGGCGACGGCGATGTGGCGCATTGCACTGCGCGCTACGTGGTTGGGTGCGACGGCGCAGGCAGCCCGGTGCGGCGCGCCCTCGGCATCGGGCTGGAGAGTTTTGATTACGACCACGCGTGGGTGGTAGTGGATGTGAAGGTAAAACCCGCATATCTCGCACAATTGCCGCAGACCAACGTGCAGTACTGCCAGCCGGCGCGACCTTGCACTTTCATCACATGCCCTGGCAACCACCGGCGCTGGGAATTCATGACGCTGCCGGGCGAAGCGCACGAAGGGGAAGTGCCTGAAGAACGGCTCTGGGAGCTGCTCTCCCGTTGGTTGCGCCCCGGCGAGGCGGAGATTTGGCGCTCCGCCGCGTATCGCTTTCACGCGCTGATTGCGCACCAGTGGCGGCGCGGACGCGTGCTGCTGGCCGGTGACGCGGCGCATCAGACGCCGCCGTTTCTCGGGCAGGGCATGTGTCAGGGGCTGCGCGATGCCGGCAACCTCGCGTGGAAACTCGAAGCGGTGATGCGCGGGCGCGCGCCGGACGCGCTGCTCGACAGTTACACCGCAGAGCGCCGCCCGCACGTGGTGGAGACCACACGTCTGGCCAAAGAGTTTGGCTACATCATTTCCGAGCTCGATGTGGACAAGGCGCGCGCGCGTGACGCAGCCATGCTGGCCCTGGGCGACGGCACTGCGCAGACTTTGATCCGGCAGGAGTTGATTCCCGGTCTCACGCGTGGATTGATTGCCGGAGTTGCGCCGCTGGCGGGCAAGGTGTTGCCGCAGCCTGTGGTGCGCGTGATGCGGCGCGTGAGTGACACTGATGCAGTGCATCGCGAGGAGCCGTCCCATGCGATGCAAGACGAACAGAACGAACGTCTGCTTGACGACGTCACCGGCCCGCAGTGGTGCCTGGTGGTGAGCGGTGCGCTGTCTCCTTCCCTTGTCTTCGCGGCACAGTTGCGCCACGTGACTGTGGTTGCGCTTGACTCCACGTCTACCGAAGGCGTACTGCAAGCGGTGGAACACGGTGGGCTTCTCAAACAATGGCTCACGGCCGCAGGCTGCCGTGGCGCGCTGGTACGCCCGGATCACTACGTATTCGGCGGCTTCGAATCAGACGGCGAAGCCCATCACCTGCTTGACCAATTCGCATCCACAGTGCGCCTTGCCTCAACATCCACAAGAACTGCGCCACAAACCGGAGCAGCCTGACTGCATCACCCACCCCGAGGAGACCCCAATGAAAATGTTTTCGCTTTCCATCGCGCTCGCTACATCGCTGCTCTGCGCTGCCGCAGCCCCCGCTTGCGCGCAGGACTATCCAAACAAGCCGATCCGCTTCATCGTCCCTGCGCCCCCGGGCTCCGGCCCCGACGTAGATGTGCGCCAGATGGCACCGCGCCTCGGGCAAATTCTCGGTGCCACCGTGGTGGTGGAAAACCGCCCTGGCGCGGCGGCGCGCATCGCCGCCGACGCGGTGGTGAAGTCGCCTGCCGATGGCTACACGTTTTTAGTTGGCACGCCCACGGCTGTGATCACCGGGCCGCTGCTGTACTCAAACTTGCCCTATGACGCGAAACGCGACCTCACCCCGGTGAGCCTGATCTCGACCACCGCCTTCGCCCTCACTGTCAATGCAGCAGTGCCGGCCAAGACGGCGGCTGACTATGTGGCGCTCGCAAAATCGAACCCCACCTATGCCAACACCGGCACCATCGGCGTCGGCGCGGCTACGCATCTGGCGGGCGAGTGGTTCAGCAGCGTCGCTGGCGCCAACCTGAAGTTCATTCACTACAACACTTCGACGCCCTATACCGACTTGATGTCGGGCCAGATCTCGGCAATTCTCGAAGCGGTATTGCCGGTGTTCGGCAACGTCAAGGCCGGGCGCTTGAAGGTGCTCGCGATTTCGGGCAAGGGCCGCTGGCCGTTGCTGCCGGACGTACCGACGTTTGCGGAGGCCGGCTACGCAGCCTATGACCCGCTGGTGTGGATTGGCCTGCTGGCGCCAGCAGGTACGCCTGTGCCCATCGTCAATCGCGTCAGTGCCGCGATTGCGCAAGTGGCGAAGATGCCCGACATCGTCACGCAGCGCCGCGAGGCCTTCAGCGATTCGGTCGGCAGCACGCCGGCCGAGTTCGCCGCATTTCTCGATGCCGAGCGCGCCAAGTGGGGCGCGGTGGTGAAGCAGGCGAATGTGAAGATCGAATAAAGTCTTGTGAGTCTTCCCTGATGGCGTAGCGCATGACGAAACCCTTGAATTCCCGCCCGCCGCCGGACTTTCGGCCATTTGTCCCGACGCTTGACTACCCCCGCGTCAAAGCGATGCACGGCCGCGATGCGCACGAGCACGGCGCGGCGGGTTATGCCAACCCGCTGCCGCGAAGCTTTTTGTTTGACCCGTGGGAGGTGCTGTACAACGAACCATTCAAAGGCGTCACCACTGACGGCGCGCCCCTGCAAGGTTTGTTCGAGCGCCGTGATCACGGCGCGCCCACGGCCGCGATGGTCGAAGCCACTACGCGCCTGCTCGCTGCCGTCACGCCAGAGCAACGCGCCGCGCTGCTGCTGCCACTCGACGCACGCGAATGGCGGCGCTGGAACAACACCGAGATGTATGTTTGGAAACACGGCTTGCGTCTCGAAGAAGTTTCGCTGCCGCTGCGCGAGGCGATGCTCGCGGTGATGCGCGCGAGCCTCTCGGCCAAGGGCTTCGAGAAAGCGCGCGATGTGATGCGCTTCAATCATCTGCTGGGCGAGTTGGCGATGAACACGAAAGTGCTCGGCGAGTGGAGCTACAACTTCACCTTGTTCGGGACACCCTCTTCCACCGAACCGTGGGGCTGGCAACTCTCGGGCCATCATCTCGCACTCAACTGTCTCGTCATCGGCGGGCAGATGGTGCTCTCCCCCGCCTTCATGGGCGCCGAACCCAACTACGCCGATGGTGGCCCTGAGTGCGCGCCGCTTGCGGGCAAGCGTCTGTTTCAGGATGAAGAAAACGGCGGCCTCGGGTTAATCCGTGCGCTCTCAAACGCGCAGCGTGAACAGGCCATCCTGTTTCATGCGACCACCGGCGGCAACATGCCGGCCACACGCCGTCATCGCGCCGACCAGTTGCATCTGGGTGGGGCATTTCAGGACAACCGCGTGATCCCTTACGAAGGCGCACCGGTGGCGGCGTTTTCGAAGGCGCAGCGCCGGCAATTGCTCGGCCTCGTGAGCGCCTACATCGAGCCGTTGCCCGAAAGCCCGCGCACCGCCCGCATCGAAGAAGTGGAACGCCACCTTGACGACACGCACTTCTGCTGGATCGGCGGCACCGGCGAGGACGACACGTTCTATTACCGCATCCAGAGCCCGGTCGTGATGATCGAATTCGACCACCACTCGGGCGTGTTCCTCACCAACGAGTTGCCGGCCAAGTTTCATATCCATACCATCGTGCGCACGCCGAACGGCAACGATTACGGCATGGACCTGTTGCGACTGCACTATGCGCGCGACCATCATGAGCAAGCGCGGCCCGGCGTGGCGGGTGCGCCCGCAGAGCACAAGGTGCATGGCAAAGCCAAGGGCTACTCACCTGCCGACGATCACGGGCACAGCCACGAACCTGGCCACACGCACAGCCATGATCACGCGCATCCGCATAGCCATGATCACAGCCATGAACACGATCATGAACACTCGCACGACCACCCGCACAAGGCTCACGGACACGATTGACGTGCGGTGCGGGCCGCTCGCACCAACGGATATGGGGACATAGCGGGTACCGCGGGTTCAGCGGATCAGCCCGCCAGCAGGGACCTCCCCGCATTGGCGTCCACCACCGTCAGTGCAGTCATGTTGACCACCCGCCGCACCGTAGCCGAAGGCGTGAGGATGTGCACCGGCGCTGCTGCACCGAGCAGTATCGGCCCGATGGTGACGCCGCCACCGGCTGCAGTCTTCAACAAGTTGTAGCTGATGTTGGCCGACTCCATGTTGGGGAACACCAGCAGGTTGGCCTCGCCCTTCAAGGTCGAATCGGGGATCGTCGCTTTGCGCACGGCGGCGTCGAGCGCCGAGTCGCCGTGCATTTCGCCGTCGACCTCCATCCACGGCGCCTTGTCGCGCAGCACGGCAAGGGTCTCGCGCATCTTGAGGGCTGAGGGGTTGTTGTAGGTACCAAAGTTGGAATGCGACAGCAGGGCCACTTTGGGGGCAATGCCGAAGCGGCGCATTTCCTCTGCCGCCAGCACGGTGATTTCAGCCAGTTCGGCAGCCGCGGGGTCAAGATTGACGTGCGTGTCGACCAGGAACACCACGCGCCCGGGCAGCATCAGGCCATTCATTGTGCCGTAGACATTGACGCCGGCGCGGCGGCCAATCACCTGGTCGATATAGTGCAGATGCAGCGCGTGGGTGCCGAAGGTGCCGCAGATCATTCCGTCGGCGTCACCCTTTTTAATCATCATCGCGCCGATCAGCGAGAGGCGGCGGCGCATTTCGATCTTGGCGTATTGCAGGGTGATGCCTTTGCGCTGCGTCAGCGCGTGGTAGGTACTGACGTAATCGCGGAAGCGCTCGTCATGCTCAGGATTGACGAGCTCAAAGTCGACGCCGGCGCGCATGCGCAGGCCGAAGGTTTCAATGCGCTTGGCCAGCACGGCCGGGCGGCCAATGATGATCGGCCGCGCGATGCCTTCGTCGATCAACTGCTGCGCCGCGCGCATGACGCGCTCGTCTTCGCCCTCGGCCAGCACGATGCGCTTCTTCACTGCCGTCTTGGCCGCCGTGAAGATCGGCTTCATCAGCAAGCCCGAGTGATAGACGAATTGTTCCAGCTGGGTGCGGTAGGCATCGAAATCTGTGATCGGATGCGTCGCCACGCCCGAGTCCATCGCTGCCTGGGCCACCGCCGGAGCGATCTTGACGATCAGGCGCGGGTCAAACGGCTTGGGGATCAAATATTCGGGACCAAAGGAAATATTGCCGATGCCGTACGCCGCAGTGACGATCTCACTCTGCTCGGCGCGCGCCAGCTCAGCGATTGCCTTGACCGCTGCGATTTCCATTTCCGCCGTGATGGTGGTCGCGCCCACATCAAGCGCACCGCGAAAAATGAACGGGAAGCACAGCACGTTGTTGACTTGATTGGGAAAGTCGCTGCGGCCGGTACACATCACCGCGTCGTCGCGCACGCTGTGCACTTCGTCGGGCATGATCTCGGGAGTCGGGTTGGCGAGCGCGAGGATCAAGGGCTTGGCCGCCATCTTCTTCACCATCTCACCCTTGAGCACGCCGCCGGCCGAGAGGCCGAGGAACACGTCCGCGCCTGCAATCACGTCGGCGAGCTTGCGACCCGCAATATCCTTCGCATAGCGCGCCTTGTTGTCGTCCATCTCCTCCTTACGCCCCGTGTAAACCACGCCGGCGATGTCAGTGACGATGATGTTTTCCATCTTCATCCCCAGCTTGACCAGCAGGTCCAGGCATGAGAGCGCTGCCGCCCCCGCACCCGAGGCAACCAGCTTCACCTTGCCAATGTCCTTGCCGACGACTTTCAAACCATTGCTGATCGCTGCACCGACGATGATCGCCGTGCCGTGCTGGTCGTCGTGGAACACCGGAATCTTGCAGCGCTCGCGCAGCTTGCGTTCGACATAAAAGCACTCGGGCGCCTTGATATCTTCAAGATTGATTCCGCCAAAGGTCGGCTCCAGTGCCGCGATGATGTCGACCAGCTTGTCCGGGTCGCGCTCGTTGACTTCAATGTCAAACACATCGATGCCGGCGAATTTCTTGAACAGCACCGCCTTGCCTTCCATCACCGGCTTGGCCGCGAGCGGGCCGATGGCACCGAGGCCGAGCACCGCAGTGCCGTTGGTGATCACGCCAACCAGGTTGCCGCGCGCCGTGAGGTGGCGCGCTTGCGACGGGTCTTGCTCAATCGCCGTGCAGGCAAACGCCACGCCCGGGGTGTAGGCCAGCGCCAGATCGTTCTGGTTGATCAGTTGTTTTGTCGGCGCAACCTCAATCTTGCCTGGCCTCGGGTAACGGTGGTAGTCGAGGGCGGCTTGCTTGAGCTGTTCGTTTTGCGGGGCAGTCATGTCGGGAAAGGGTAGTTGTGCGGCGGGGGCGTGAGTCTACTCCTGTCGCCCAAATTGTGAAAGTTACAATGCCTAGATGAATGCCCCTTTTTCTCCGCTTGCAGCGTCCGACGCAGCATTGCGCGGCCCCGGCGTCGCAGACCGCATGGCGCAGATCGAATCGTTTTACGCGATGGAGATCATGCGCGAGGCCACCGCGCTCGAAGCCGCAGGCCGCTCGATCATTTACCTGTGCGTCGGTGAGCCGGACTTCACGGCACCCGAGGCGGTAATGAACGCCGCAGACGCTGCCGCCCGGCGCGGCGACACCCACTACACGGTCGCGCTCGGCATCGCGCCCTTGCGCACGGCGATCGCCGGCTTTTATCAGACCCGCTATGGCTTCACGCTGCCGGCCGAACGTGTGGCGGTTACCGCCGGCGCCTCGGGCGCGCTGCTGATTTTGTTCGGCACCCTCGTCAACCCCGGCGATGAATGGCTGATGCCCGACCCAACGTACCCGTGCAACCGGCGCTTCATCTCGCTGTTTGGCGGCACCACCAGGCTGATTCCCTGCGGCGCAGAAGAGAACTACCAGCTCACGCCTGAACTGGTCGAGCAGCACTGGGGCCCGAACACGCGCGGCGTGATGCTGGCGTCGCCCTCCAACCCCACCGGCACCACGGTGCCTGCGGCAGCCATGCGCGGTATTCACGAGGTAGTGCGTGCGCGTGGCGGGGCCTTGGTGGTCGATGAGATTTATCACGGGCTGACGTACACCCGGGACGACGCGGGACGATTCACCGAAGAGCCCACCTCGCTCACACTCGACGACGATGTCTTCGTCATCAACAGCTTCTCTAAATACTTCAGCATGACGGGCTGGCGCCTGGGCTGGCTGGTGGCACCAGCCGCACACATGCCGCACATCGAAAAGCTCGCGCAGAACTTGTTCATCTGCTCATCGACCCTCGCGCAAAACGCCGCACTCGAATGCTTCACCCCCGCAGCGCTCGCGCTCTATGAAGAGCGCCGCGCCCAATTCGCCACACGCCGCGACTATCTCGTGCCCGCCTTGCGCGACCTCGGTTTCAAGATTCCCAACACGCCCGAAGGTGCGTTCTACGTCTACGCGGATGTGTCAGCGTTCTGTGATGACAGCTTTCGGTTCTGTACGGAAGTGCTGCATGGCGCCGGCGTGGCGATCACACCGGGGCGTGACTTTGGCGATGTGGATGCGCACAGGTATGTGCGGCTCACTTACACAGTGGCCATCGCGCAGTTGCAGGAAGTGGTGTCGCGCCTCAAAACATTTTTGAACAAGCAAGCCTGACAAGACAAGGAACACGCGCATGCCCCGCATCGCCGTCGGCGGTTTTCAGCACGAGACCAACACCTTCGCCCCAACGCCCGCCGACTACGCCGCATTCGAGTCTGGGGGCGGCTGGCCGGGGATGTGCTTCGGAGAGGCGCTCCCACCAACGCTCTCCGGAGCCAACATTCCGGCGGGTGGGGCGTTTGAGGCGCTTCATGCGGCGGGGCATTCGACTGTGGGTCTCGCTTGGGCTGCCGCCTCGCCGTCTGATCGTGTGACGCGTGCTGCTTACGAGAGCATCGCCGGCGAGATCATCACGCGCTTGCAAAAAGCACTGCCGGTCGACGGCGTGTATCTCGACCTGCACGGTGCGATGGTGGCCGAGCATTTTGACGACGGCGAGGGCGAGTTGCTGGCGCGCGTGCGCCGCGTGGTGGGTGACAAGGTGCCGGTGGTCGTGAGCCTCGATCTGCATGCAAACGTGACGCGGCAGATGTTTGCGCAGGCTGATGGCATGGTGATCTACCGCACTTATCCGCATGTGGACATGGCTGATACCGGTGCGCGCGCGGCGCGGCTGCTGATGCAGATGCTCGCAACGGGCCGCCGCCCGACCAAGCGCTTTCACACTTTCGATTACCTCACTGGCATCCCCTCGCAGTGCACTTTCATCGAGCCGTGCCAGAGCATCTACGCGCTGCTCGATGCCCTGGAGAAAAAGCACGGCGTGTCGCTGTCGTTCGCACCGGGTTTTCCGATGGCGGATTTTGCCGAGTGCGGCATGTCGATCTGCGGTTACGGCGCGGATGAGCGTGCACTCGATCAGGCAATGGCGGCGCTGCGTGCGCGTATCGAGGACGCCGAGAAGGAGTTTGCGCTCGAACTGTTTTCACCGGGCGATGCGATCCGCCGCGCGATGCAGACCGGCGCCATCGGCCTGCCCACCGTGCTCGCCGACACGCAAGACAACCCCGGTGCCGGCGGCAATGGCGACACCACCGGCGTGCTCGCGGCATTGCTGGCGATCAAGCCGCAGGACGCGGTGCTCGGCATGATGATCGATCCGCCGGCCGCGAAATTTGCACGTGAAGTGGGCCGCAACAACACGACCGAGTTTTCGCTCGGCGCGATCTCCGGCGTGGCCGGCATCGAGCCGGTGAGGGCGCGCTTCAAGGTCGAGGCACTGGGCGACGGCAACTTCATCGGCACCGGGCCGTTCTACCGCAACTTCAAAATGCACATGGGGCCGATGGCGGCATTGCGCAGTGTCGATGCGCCGGGGGTGCGCGTGGTGCTCGCCACCACCAAATGCCAGACCGCTGATCAGGAAATGTTCCGCCATGTCGGCATCGAACCGAAACTGCAGCGCATCGTCGCGGTGAAAAGCTCGGTGCACTTTCGCGCCGACTTTCAGCCGATTGCGAAAGAGGTGCTGGTGGTCAAGTCTCCGGGGCCGGCGCTGGCTGATCCGTTTGAATTCGATTGGAAAAAGCTGCGCAAGGGAATGCGCCTGCGGCCGTTGGGGCCGGTGTTTGGCTGACCGGAGCATGCCGGTTAGCGCGGTCCGGGATTCCGGAAAAATGTACAATTAATCTGTACAGTTTGCAAACACATTTGGAATCGCCAACCATGCACGTCAATGTGACCCAATTCCGCCAGCAGTTGCCTGCCTATTTGCGCAAGGCGCGGGCCGGTGCGTCCGTGGACATTACATCGCATGGCAAAGTGATCGCACGCTTGGTGCCGCAGCAGGATGCGGCTTCCGCCGCCGAGGCGCGCCTGGTGACCATGCGCGAAAAAGCCGCCATTGTGGATGTCGAGTCCGCGCTCGGCGCAAAGTGGAATGCACAGTCCGGTCGTCTGTGACACGCACGCGCTACTGTATTGGGCGCTTGCGCCCAAGCGGTTGTCTGCCAGGGCGAAACGCGAGATGGAGCGCGCGCGGGAGCGTGGGGAACTCGCCTGCGCTGATATTTCCTTATGGGAGATTGCCATGCTAGCGGACCGCGGGCGTGTGAAACTGCCGGTAGACACCCAGCTATTTTTGGACGATCTTCAGACCGCATTGGGTTTGAAGGTGATTCCCATCAGTGCGGAAATTGCCAGGCTGACGCAAACGTCGTTTGCTGCGAATACCGATCCCGCCGACCAACTGATCGGCGCAACGGCGATCCATCTGAAAGCCCTATTGCTGACGCGCGACGAAAAATTGAGCTCCAACAAGAATCTGAAGGCGGTCTGGTAACCGGTCGGGTTGCGCGCGTCACTTGGCGTCCCGCTTCTGACGTCCCGCTTGCGTGCATCGAACTGCGGCAGCGTTAGCCCAAGTCCTGCACGATCTGTGCGACGCGCGCGCATTCCTTGATGTGCTGACGCCCGACGTACTGCATGGCGGCGAAGCCAATCGCCGCTGACAACGCCTGACCCGCGAGCGGCACAAACTTGCTGGCCTGCTTGATGGTGAGGCGCACGCCGACGATCTTCAAGGCTTCGATCACCAGCTCGCGCGTGATCAGCTTGCCGACCATCGCGCCGCCTACTGCGACGATGGCTTTGTAGACGATCAATTGCTTGTTGGGTGAGAGCCGCTCGATCTGATCCGGCGTGAGGCCGAACTCACGATTGATTTCAGGGATCAATTTCAACAGCGCCGCCGCGTCCACCGCAATGTCGATGCCGGGCAGCGGAATGATGGCAGCGGCTGAGGCAATCGCTGCCGTCCTGGTCAGACGCGTGCGCGCGCGTGACTTGGCCGCCTCAAGCTCGATAAGGTTGCGCGGCACGGCGTAGAGGATGACGGCGGTGGAGGCCATGGAAAGGTGGCGCGCACGGGAGCACAATCCGCAGCCTAGCAGAAATAGTAAGATTCTTACTTTCCAGATTCAGAGATTACGCCATGCGCATCACCAGCAAAGGCCAAGTCACGATTCCCCAGGACATCCGCGAGCGCGCAGGTCTGTTGCCGCACACGGAAGTCGCCTTCGAATACAAGAGCGGGCAGGTAATCCTGCGGCGAGGCGGTGGCAGCACAAGCGGCGCCAAGCATTCGTCGCGCATCCGCGCAGCAATTGAGAAGACGCGCGGCACCGCCAATGAGCCGATGTTCAAAGGCTGGAACACTGAGCGCATCATGGCGTTCCTGCGGCCTGAGCGCTGATGCCTGCACGTGCGAAGTCCGAGCTGCGGCCTTACCCGAAGCAAGAGCCGCGCGTGCTCGCAGTCAAGGAGGCCCCTGCGATGTACCGTGCCATGGCGCGTCCGGTGCTGGTCGACAGCAATGTCTTGATCGATATTTTCGAGAACGATCCAGTCTGGTTCGAGTGGTCTGCCGCAGCGCTTGAGCGGCTCGGCGCACGCAGCAAACTGGTGATCAACCCGGTGATCAATGCCGAAGTTGCGGCGGGCTTTGCCACCATCGAGGATCTCGATGCGGCGCTCGCGCCATTTGGCATGGTGCGCGAGGCGCTGCCGTGGGAAGCCGGCTTTCTCGCGGCGCAAGCCCACAAGCTGTACCGCAGGCGCGGTGGTGCGCGCCGCTCAACCTTGCCGGACTTCTATATCGGTGCCCACGCTTCGCTATCCGCCTACACACTGTTGACCCGCGATGCAGCACGCTATCGCGAATATTTTCCGCGGCTTGTGGTTACCGCACCAGGCAACGATTGATACGCCGTGCGCCACACGTGCGCGGGCGACCTTGTTCCAGTTGTACGATGCGGGGCTGATTTGATCGCACAATGATCGGCCATCCAGGAGACTCCAATGAAATTGCCAACCCTAACTTTCGCAGTCACCGCTGTCGCGCTCACCATGAGCTTCTCCGCGCACGCGCAGACCTACCCGGTCAAGCCGGTCCGCATCATGGTCGGCGCCTCCGCCGGCGGCGGCACCGACATCATCGCGCGCATGCTGGCGGAAAAATTCAACGATGCATTCAAAGGCTCGTTCTTGATCGAAAACCGTCCCGGCGCATCGAACACGATTGCCGCCGACCTCACCGCCAAGGCCGCGCCCGATGGCCACACCTTGCTCGCCGCGACCAACACCGGTCAGGCGATCGCACCGCATCTGCTCAAGCTGGGGTTCGATCCGATAAAGGACCTCGTGCCGATCGCATTGATCGTCACCGTGCCCAACGTGCTCGCCGTCAGCAACAGCGTGCCGGCCAAAGACGTGAAGGAACTGATCGCACTGATGAAAGCCAAGCCGAACGACTACAAATACGCGTCCTCGGGCATCGGCAGCACCCAGCACATCGCCGGCGAGGGCTTCAAGCACGCCACCGGCGTGGAGATCATCCACGTGCCCTACAAGGGCTCGAGCCAGGCGCACCTGGATGTGATCGGCGGCCAGGTGCAGGTGATGTTCGACACCACGTCTTCGGCGATGGGCCACATCAAGGGCGGCAAGTTGAAACCGCTCGCCGTGACCACCGCACAGCGTTCGGCCGAATTGCCCAACGTGCCGACGCTCGCCGAAGCCGGCGTGCCGGGGTTTGAAATGAGCACCTGGTATGGCCTCTACGTGACGGCCGGCACGCCACGCGCGGTGGTCGAGCGCCTGCAGGCCGAGACCGCGAAGATCCTCAAGTTGCCCGACGTGCAGGCCAAGCTGCGGGGCCTCGGCGGCGAGCCGGGCAATGTCAGCCCCGAGCAGTTCGCAGCGATCAACAAGGCCGAGTACGAGCGTTTTGGCAAGTTGATCAAGGACGCCAACATCAAGATCGACGCGCAATAAAACACCGCACCGCCCTATCAAATGCATCCAATGAAACCAACCATTGCCCTCTTTACTGGCGACCCGGCCGGTGTCGGCCCGGAACTGGTTGCCAAACTGCTGGCAGATGCCGAAACGCAAACCAAAGCCAACGTGCTGCTGATCGGCAATCGCGCCGGATTCGTCGGCCCGCCAGCGGCACCGATGCACGAGTGGCAAGGGCTTAGTGCGCCGGCCTTCGAGCGCGGAGTAGTGAGCGAGAAGAATGGCCGCTTCATGCTCGACGCCCTCACCGAGGGTACGCGGCTGGTGTTTGAGGGAAAAGCCGATGCCCTGTGTTTCGCCCCGCTCAACAAAGGCGCGCTGCGCGCCGGCGGCATGCATCACGAAGACGAGATGCGCTGGTTCGCCGAACTGCTCAAGCACGACGGCACCTGCGGCGAACTCAACGTGCTCGAAAACCTGTGGACATCGCGCGTCACTTCGCACATTCCCCTCAAAGACGTGAGCGCCCATCTGTCATCCGAAAAAGTGGCCGAGGCGATTCAGATGATTACCGAAGCCCTTCGCGCGGCCGGCAAAGCCAATCCGCGCGTGGCGGTGTGCGGCCTCAATCCGCACAACGGCGACAACGGCAACTATGGCGACGAAGAAGGCCGCATCATCCTGCCGGGCGTCAAGCTCGCCGCGTCGCGCGGCTATCAGGCCGACGGCCCGTTTTCGGCCGACACGGCCTTCGTGCGCGCGATCAAAACCGACGGCTCGGGCTACGACGGTGTGGTGACGATGTATCACGACCAGGGCCAGATCGCGATGAAGCTGATGGGCTTCGAGCGTGGCGTCACGGTGCAGGGCGGCTTGCCGATCCCGATCACTACCCCTGCGCACGGCACGGCGTATGACATCGCTGGCAAAGGCATTGCCAATCCGCAGGCGATGAAGAATGCGTTTGAAATCGCGTGCCGGATGGGGGCGAGCCGTAAGACAGCGCGCTAGGCGTCCATCGAAGGTAACTCCTTCAAGAATGGCTCCAGGAGACAATCTTGCGGCTATCGTCTACTCCGCTCGAATACCGGTTGCCTTGATCAGTTGTTGGTAGCTGGCCAGGTCGGCACGCATGCGCGCCGTGAACTCTTCGGGTGCGCTGCCTACAGCTTCAATGCCTTGCGCGGCGAGTTTCTCGCGCACTGCCGGCAGCTTGAGCACGCGATTGAGCTCGGCGTTCAGGCGTGCGATCACCGGCTTGGGCGTGCCGGCCGGCGCCACCAGGCCCATCCACACATTCATTTCCACGTTGGGCACGCCGGCTTCGGCGAACGTTGGCACCTCCGGCATCAGGGCGGACCGGGTGCGCCCGGCAGTGGCCAGCACACGCAGCTTGCCGCCCTTCAATTGCGAAGCCACGGCCGGCAAACCGGTAATCGTGAACTGCACCCGCCCGGCCACCAGATCGGGCAGGGCCATACCCATGCCCTTGTAGGGCACGTGCAGCATGTCGAGCCCGGCGCGCAACTTGAGCATTTCACCGGCCAGGTGATGCGGAGCGCCGTTGCCCGAACTGGCAAAGCTCAACTTGCCGGGCCGCGCCCGCGCGAAATCGACAAACTCCTTGAGTGATTTGACCGGCACCGCTTCTTCGTTCACCACCAGGAAGAACGGCAGGTTGCTCGCTAGCCCGACCGCGTCGAAATCACGCAGCATGTCGTACGGCAGGTTCGGGTTCATGGCCGCGAGGATCAGGTAGCTGTCGTTCACCACCAGCAAGGTGTGGCCATCGGGTGCGGTGCGCTTGACGTGCTCGCCCGCAACGCTGCCGCCGCCTCCCGGCCGGTTGTCGATCACTACCGTGCCCAGGCTTTCACGCATTTCGGCAGCGAGGATGCGGGCCAGCGCGTCGTTGGCAGCGCCGGTGGGGAACGGCACCACCAATGAAACCGGTTTGGACGGGAAGGTCTGGGCGCAGACGACGCTGGCCAGGCACAGAATGGCAACTGCAATCGCGCGCGACATGTCGTCTCTCTCTAGCGATAGCGACGGTCCGCCGAGCGTGGCAAAAAGCTGGAGTTGAAAATCAGATCGGGTGAAGGCTTGCTCTTGAGACCGAAGGCGAGGCTGATGTCATCGACCTGGTTGTCGAGGCGGACCTTGCTGATGCTGCCCAGACCGTCGCTACGGGTGTTGGCGGTGTCCATGAACTCCATCACCAGCTTCAACTTTTCGAGTTCGTCCGCTTCATTGAGCAAGGGATTGCGTTGCATCACATATTTGACAGCGGCGGCGGGGTCGGCGATGGTTTCCTTCAAGGCGCGGTTGATCGCGCGCAACACGGCGGCAATCACTTGCGGGTTCTCATTGATGAATTTGGCGCTCGCAAGCACGGCGTTGCCGTAGAGGTCCACCCCGTAGTCAGCGTATTTGAAGGTAACGATGTCCTCGGTCTTGACGCCGAGCCGGTTGTAGATTTGCAGTTGGGTGGGAAAGCCCGAACCCACCTGCACGTCGCCACGCACCATCGCCTGCTCGACCATGTCGGGCGCGACGTTTTGCCACGCCGCATCGTCAACCTTCAAGCCGGTGGCGCGCGCGAATAGCGGCCAGGTCTTGCGCGTCGAGCTGAACACCGGGCCGCTGATTTTCTTGCCCTTTAAATCAGCCGGTTTGCTGATGCCTGATTTTTTTTGCGCGAACAGCGCGTTCGGGTTGCGCTCATGCACCATGTAGACCGCCTGTGCGCGCGGCAGGTGCGGGTTGTTGCCCATGAATTCGATCAAGGTCGAGAGATCGGCGAAACCCATTTCATACGCGCCGCTGGCCAAGCGCTGCACTGTGCCGGCCGAACCATTGCCCACATCAACCGTGACATCGACGCCCTCCTGATCGAAGTAGCCCTTGCCCTTGGCCAGCAGAAACGGCGCATGCTGGCCCTGCACCACCCAGTCGAGGGTGAAGCGCACCTTGGGCGGAGTCTGTGCATGACTTGCCGCCGGAATCAACAACAGGGCTGCAATCGTGGCGGCGAGCAAGCGAGCGAGTACATGCATGAACATTCTCCGGTGCGCGGGTTGAATCAAAGCTGAAGGCAAACTTAGCATGAATCGGCGCGCGGCTGGTGGCTGGAACGCCAGGTAGGCTGCGCAAGCGGGCACTGCGAGCATCGGCAGATGGCTACGGCATAATTCTTCGGCTATGCGGGCAGGCAGTATCACGCGCCGCGCGAATCCCTGCTGCAAGGCGGCACGACAAACAGGACACGGAGAAAGCATGTCTCACTACGACTGGGTGCCGATCACCAAACGCGCGCCGCTCAAATGGCCCAATGGCAAGCGCCTCGCGCTGATCATCACCATCAATTGCGAATATTGGGACCTGCTCAAGGATTCGGCCAAGCCCTATTACGCAGGCGGGCCGCCGACGATTCCCGACGCGCTGCCGGGCAACGTCGCCGACTACCCGAACTTCACCTGGCGCGAGTACGGCCTGCGCGTCGGCTGCTGGCGCATGTTCGATGTGTTCGAGGCTGCCGGCGTGCCGCTGTCGATCACCTTCAACGCCAAGACGGCTTTGGAGCGGCGCGAAATCATCGATCACGCGCTGGCGCGCAACTGGGAGCTGGTCGCGCACAACTACGAGCAGGGCGAGCTGCTGCCGCAATACATGTTTGACCCCGCCGGTGAAAAAGCAGTCATCTACGAGACGCTCAAGGTGTACGAAAAAGTCACGGGGCGCAAGGCAGGAGGCTGGCTGTCCTCCTCACTGCGCTCGACGCCGCACACGCCGGACATCCTCGCCGAGGCGGGGTGCAAGTTTTTGTGCGACTACATGAACGACGACCAGCCTTATCTGATCCATACCGCGCACGGGCCGCTGGTCAACGTGCCCTACTCGGTCGAGATCAACGACTTCACCTTCTTCCACCGGCGCGCGATGAGCAGTGAAGATGCGCTGCTGATGCTCAAGGCGCAGTTCAACGAGTTGTATGCCGAGAGCGCCAAGACCGGCAAGATGATGAACATCGGCCTGCACCCGCATGTGTCAGGGCATCCGCATCGCATGCAGTTCTACCGCGATTTCTTGAGCTACGTGAAGCAGTTTGACGATGTGTGGTGGGCCACCCGTGAAGAGGTGGCGGACTGGTACCTCGTCAATCATGCGAGTCACATTGCGCCAAAATCCTGAGCACGCCTTGCCGGAGAGTTGCGCCCACAGCGCGTTTTGAACGCATGCGGCCTACAGTCCTTGCACACCAAGGGTTTCAGGCTTATGGAAAATTAACTCCGCCCCCAGTCACACGCCCCACAACACATCCGCTCCCTTGGCGCGCGCGCGTTCAAGCATGTCGATGAACGGCCACAGGCGCGCCTTGAGTGACACAAACGTGGCAGCGCGTTCGGGTTCCTGGCGCTCGTAAGGGATCGGCTCCTCGCCGTGCGCAGCAATCGCTGCCTTGAGTTTTTCAATGCAGGCCGGCGCTTCGTCAGCGGTGATCACACCGCGTGCGCCGCGCTCCTTGCCGATCAGTTCAAGCACCTGATTTGCATTGGCGTCGAGCATGGTGATGCTGGCAGAAGATTTTGAGGTAAAGGTGAGGGCCATATGGATTCCGGAAGTGGCTGACGCAGGCGCCGGGGGGACGCGCGGCTAGAATGTTTACATGAATCATCCTTTCGCGTCGATCGACGATATACGCGCGCTTGAAGCGCAGCCTTACGATGCCGTCGTGCCCGTCACCAGCACGTATGCGCTGCTGGAGCGCTCGACAAGATTGTGGGGTACGCGGCCGGCGTTGACATTTCTGGAGAGCGGCGAGCGCGATGCGCCGGCACGCACAGTCGATTACGCCACGTTGCTCGCGAACGTGCGGCGCGCTGCCAATCTGTTTCGCTCGCTTGGCGTCGGGCCGGACGACGCGGTAGCGATCCTCGCACCCAATCTGCCCGAAGCACACTACGCGCTCTGGGGCGCCGAAATTGCCGGGCGCGCCTGCCCGATCAACAACCAGCTTAACGTCGAGCACATCGCCGCGCTGCTCAAGGCAGCGAACGCAAAGGTGCTGGTAGCGCTCGGTCCGAATGCGGAACTTGACATCTGGAGCAAGGTGCTGGCGTTGCAGGCGTCGGGTGTCACGCAGGTGTTGCAAATTGAAGCAGGCCTCGACAGCGTCGCGATGAACACCGGCGGTTCGATTGGAAGTGCCGGTGCTGCCGCGGCCGACAGCAACGTGCAGATTTTTCAACATGCACTTGCCGGGCAACCCGATCAACTCACGTTTGACCCGGCCCTCACACGCGACCGCATCGCCGCCTGCTATCACACCGGTGGCACCACCGGCGCGCCCAAGTTTGCACTGCACACCCACGGCAACCAGGTCCACACGAGCTGGTTCGCACCACGCTACTACGGCTTTGATGAGCACACGGTTGAGATTAACGGCTTCCCGCTGTTTCATGTGGCAGGTGCCTTCGTCTATGGCCTGAGCTGCCTCGCGGTGGGCGCGCAGCAAATTTTGCCAACACTGACCGGCATGCGCAACGCGGCATTTGTGCGCAACTACTGGCATCACTGTGGGCGGTTTGGCGTGACGGCGCTGGCCGGTGTGCCAACGGTGCTGGCAGCATTGATGAATGTGCCGCGCGGCAATGCCAACACCGCCACCGTACGCATTGCGCTCACCGGCGGCTCACCCTTGCCGACCGAACTCGCCGATCAGTTTGAAGCCCACACCGGCTTGCCGGTACGCAACATCCTCGGCATGACCGAAAGCGCGGGCCTGCTCTCGATTGGCCTGCTGCACGCGCCGCGCGTGGCGGGCTCGACCGGTTTGCGTCTGCCTTACAGCCAAGTCAAGGCAGTGCGCATGAATGCGGGTGAACCCGATTTTTCGCACACCTGCGCGCCGGGCGAGACCGGCATCATTGTCGCGTGCGGGCCGCACGTCAGCCCCGGTTATACCGATGCGCGGCGCAACGCCGGCATGTTCACAGCCGATGGCTGGCTCATCAGCGGTGACCTCGGGCACGTCGACGCAGCGGGCAACATTTTTATCACCGGGCGCGCCAAGGACGTCATCATTCGTGGCGCGCACAACATCGACCCAGGCATGGTTGAGGAAGCATTTCTCGCGCATCCGGATGTCTCGATGTGTGCCGTGGTCGGCGAGCCGGATGCCTACGCGGGCGAGTTGCCGGTGGCGTTCATCACCTTGAAGCCGGGCGTGATGGCGGGTGCTGCAGCAGGCGCCGGCGCGGATTTGGATTCGATCGCAAATGCCATTCTGGTTGCGATCGCGCCACGCATTGCCGAGCGTCCTGCAGTACCGAAGCGCGTGACGGTGATCGACGCAATGCCCATGACGGCCATCGGCAAAATCCACAAACCCACTCTGCGCCTGCGCGCCATCGAGACCAAGCTGGGCGAAATGCTTGCGGCCCTAACAAGTGCCATCGTAACGGTGCAGGGACGCGACGACGGCGGTGTGCTCAGTGCCGTTCTGCATGTGGCGTCTGCAGAAAATCAATCAAAGCTCGAAGACGATGTGCGCAAGATTCTCGGCGGCATCGCGCTGCACTACACATTCGAGCGGGAAAGCTGACTACCAACCACTCGTCTTTAACCATTCTTCGACGCTCCCCAGCGTCTCGACGCCCCAGAACGGCTCGTCATCGACGATGACGGTGGGTGAGCCGAACACGCCGCGCTTGAGAGACGCATCGACTGCACCACGCAGCAAGGCGCGCGCATCTTCACCCTCGATCGCCGTGCGCAGTTGCCCAGGATCAAAGTCCGCCGATTGTGCCGCCAATACAGTCGCATCGACCGCACTCAAGTCCTGGCCCTCCATCCAATAGGCACGCAGCAGCGCACGCGCCAGCGCAGTCTCGCGCCCCGGCTGATGGCGTTTGACCCAATGAAAGGCGCGGCCACAGGCGCGCGGATCCATCATCGGATCACCCGCCTGGCGTTTGAGCACCAGCCCGTGCCGCCGTACGTAGCGTGCAAATTCGCGGCGGATGTAGTCGCCCTTGAGAGGGGTGTCGAGCAGGGGCTTGAGGCCCATCACCTTCATGACTGAAACGCCGAGCAGCATCGAGTGCCACTCCACGGTGCGGCCATACTGCGCTGCCAGTGCATCGATGCGTAGCGAGGCGAAGTAACCGAAGGGCGAGATGAAATCGAAATAGAAATCGATGGGCACTTTGGTGGCGGCGACAGACACGGCCTTTTCTGCGGCGCCGGTTGTGGCGTTTGCGTTCGCGTTCACGGCAGCATTCACCGAGCGCCCCGACCGTGCGGCACGCTGCGCAATCCTTCGCGCAAACGTTGCACGCCATCGGCCAGCCGCTCTTCGCTGGACGCAAAACACCAGCGCACAAAACCTTCGCCCTCCGGCCCGAAGGCCGCTCCAGGAGCCAGTCCCAGGCCGGTGGTGTCGATCATGCGCTTGCAAAACGCAAGGCCGTCGGTCATGCCGCGCACGCGGAAGAAGGCATACAGCGCGCCCGGCGGTGACACCGCTTCGATGCCGTCGATCTGCGCGAGCTGGCGATGCAAAAAGTCGCGTGCGGTCTTGAGACGCGCGACAAAACGCTGCGTGGTGCCCTCACCTCGAGTCACGGCTGCCACGCCGGCACGCTGCACGAACATTTGCGCACACGACGTGTTGTACTCGATGATCTTGCCGAGGTCCTTGAGCAGGCTGGTGGGGCCTGTGATCCAGCCCAGGCGCCAGCCAGTCATCAGCCAGGCTTTCGAAAAGGTGTTGGTCGAGACCAAGCGTTCATCGCGCGCCGCGATGTCGAGGAAGGACGGTGCAGCGCCCTGCGGCGTGGCGTTGTCAAACACGATGCGCTCGTAGGCGTCGTCGGCCAGAATCCAGATGCCGTGCTTGCGGCAATGATCGAGGATCACCTGCTGCTCGGCGCGCGTCAGGGTCCAGCCGGTCGGGTTGTTGGGCGAGTTGAGGACCACGAGGCGCGTGGCCGGCGTGAGCGCGGCGAGCAGCTTTTGCAGGTCGAGCGTGAAGCCGCGCCGCACGTCGAAGTCGAGCGCCACGGTGTCGACCTGCGCCGACATGATGCGTGGCCCTTCGACCAGGTTGGGCCACACCGGCGTGACCACCACGACGCGGTCGCCGGGCGAGATCAGGGTCTGGAAGCACATCATCAGTGCGCTGATGCCGGAGTTGGTCACCACGATGTTGTCCGGCACGACCGCCCCGTGCGCGCTGCCATGCAGCCGCGTGGTGTATTCGCTCAAGGCATGGCGCAATTCGGGGATGCCGAAACTGTGGGTGTAAAAGGTCTCCCCGGCATTCAACGAAGCAATCGCCGCGTCACGGATGAACTGCGGCGTCACTTCATCAGGCTCGCCGAACCAGAACGGCAGCACGCCTTCGCGACCCATGCCCGCATTGGCAACTTCGCGAATCTTGGATTGACGCAAGGCACGTGCGCCGTCGCGCGCGAGGGCCATATCCGCGGCTTGCGCGTTGTGCGTCACAATATGGGGGAGTACTGTGGCACCTGTTGCAGCATTGATTGTTTTCATCCCGCCATTTTAGAAGATGAGTGCCGAAGCCCAAGAAATCGAAGTCAAACTCGCCTGCGGCGCGCACCACGCGGCAGCGTTGCGGCGCCACGTGGTGCTCGACCATCCGGTAGCGGGCGTACCTTACGCGCGAAAAAAGGTCACCAACATTTACTTCGATACGCCGGACTTCGCCCTACGGCGCCAGCGCATCGCACTGCGCCTGCGGCGCATTGACCGGCGCTGGGTGCAGACGCTCAAGGCTTCATTCGATGATGCCGAAGGCAAGGGCAACGGCATCTCGATCCGGCGTGAATGGGAAATGCCGGTCGCAGGCGCGGCCCTGGAAGTCGACCGGCTCGCCGACACGCCGCTCAAGGCTGCCCTCAAGATTGCTGGCGGTGAGGCTTTGCTCGTGCCGCTGTTTCGCGTCGAGTTCACGCGCGATGTCTGGATGGTGGAACCTTTTCCGCGCTACGCGCCCAACTTTGTCGCTGAGCTGGCGTTTGACCGCGGTCGCATCCTGGCCGGCGGCAGGATTGACCGCATCAGTGAAATCGAAATTGAACTCAAGCACGGCCACATCCGCGAACTCGAGTACCTCGCCCACGTGCTCATGCGCGACCTCAAAATCAAGGAAGAACCGCGCAGCAAAGCCAAGCGCGGGTATGCGTTGTTGCGCAGCGCACAGGCCTGACGGCGCGGCGCGCACGCGCAGGCTGATGCACATTGCGACTGGCCGCCGCAGCATGGCCAGGCCGGGCGCTTGGGATGAGCCGCGCGGTGCGCTTCAGCGCCGCAGGGCCGCGCGCCAGGCAAACCAGCCCGATATGGCCAGCACGGTAGAAACCGCAAACAATCCCGCCGTCAGATACAGGCCCTTGACCAGGTACACCCCGATGAACAACAGGTTCGCCGCGACGAACAGCAGCCACGAGTCGAGTACTTTGCGCGCTTGCAAAAATTGCGCGATCAGGCTCAGCGCCGTCGGCGTTGCGTCCCAGTAGGGCAGGTCAGCACGTGTATAGGTGGCCATCAGGGTGCCAAGGAGTGCAGCGCCACCGGCAGCCACGCCAACCCAAGCCAGCCAGGCGCGCGCCGAGAGCCGCGTCACCGCGCGCTCGGAAATCAGGGTGTTGCGTGGCCGGCGCGCGCCGCGCGCCCACAACCACCAACCATAAAGCTGCAGCACGATGTAGACGCCTTGCAGCAGCAGGTCCGAGTACAGGCGTGCCTCGAAAAACACGAAGCCATAGCAAATCACGCAGGCGATGCCCACTGGCCAGCACAGGATGTTGTGCTGGCGCGTGAGCCACAGGTTGGCGAGGCCGAGCGCGGTGCCGGCCGCTTCGAGAAGATTCACACCTGCATCCCCTGGTGTTGCGCGGTGTGGTCAGTGCATGCCGACGGCGCCGGATCAAAGCGGCGCATCGCGCTGTGCGGTGGGCTACGCCGTCAGGCGCGAGGTGCGCGGCAGGTTGGCCGAGAGAAATTCCATCTGGTCGGCGAGGATGCGGCGATTGCGCAGGATCATGTCTTCCCACAGGCTCGGGGTGTAGGGTGCGTAGAGCAGCGGCATGTGTATTTCGTGCGGCAGCTTGGCGCCCTTGCGCTGGTTGCAGGGACGGCAGCTGGCCACCACGTTCATCCAGGTGTCGCGCCCGCCGCGCGAGATCGGCACAATGTGCTCGCGCTCCAGATCGCCGGGGTGATGGTGCGTGCCACAGTAGCCGCAGATGTTGCGATCACGGCGGAACAATTTGTCGTTGGTCAGCAGCGGGACAATGTCAAACGGGTTGACCTTGCCGAAACCGGATACGCCGAAAATCGAATTGACGGTGAGCTCGGAGCGACGGCCCGAGGCCGCATTGGTGCCGCCATGCAGGGTGGCAATCGGTTGACCCGCTTCCCACGTGACCTCGCCGGCCGCGTAGTGCAGCGCTGCTTCCTCGACCGACAGCCACGCTTGCGGAACCCCGTTGCCGGCCAGTTTGAGAATGTGGATCACTTGCTCAACCCTTTCTGCAAACACGTCAATGAATTTCAGGCCGGATTTCAGGACGAATTTCAGTATCCTGGCCTTTGCTCTTGAAGCATTACATTAACATTGATTGCGCCTGATGAAAAGCATTTTGTCCGGATGTCATGGCCGGAGAGCGTCTCCCACCAAGGCTTTTGAGGACAGATGACCTGCGATCCGCCTGCACCAACGCTTTTGACGATGTGGATGATCCTGGATCTGGACCTTCGGCAGGCAGACAACGCAGTGGCATGTGGAACTGATCCAGGTGCAAACCCTTTACATTTACAGTAACGCGCCGGCACCCATCCGGTTAACCCATCACCACTACCGGTTCGCACATGCCCTATCAATCCATCTTTCGTCCTGACCTGTTCAAGGGCCAATCCATCCTCGTCACCGGGGGTGGCTCGGGCATCGGACGCTGCACGGCGCATGAGTTGGCTGCGCTCGGCGCGCGCGTGGCACTAACGGGGCGCAAGCGCGAGAAGCTCGAAGCAGTGCAACGCGAAATTGCCGAGGCCACGGGGCGCGACGACGTCGCGACGATCCACGTCTGCGATATTCGTGAGGAAGAGACCGTCAAGGCGACGGTGGCGGCGGTGCTCGCCGCGCATGGCCGTATCGATGGCCTGGTCAACAACGCAGGCGGGCAGTTTCCCGCGCCGCTCAAAGACATCTCCGGCAAAGGTTGGGACGCAGTCGTGCGCAACAACCTGACCGGCTGCTTCTTGATGAGCCGCGAGGTCTACAACCAGACGATGGCGGCAAACGGCGGCGCCATCGTCAACATGCTGGCCGACATCTGGATGGGCATGCCGGGCATGGGTCACTCGGGCGCGTCGCGCGGCGGCATCCTCAACTTCACCGAGACGGCAGCGATCGAGTGGGCGCCGGTGCGCATCAATGCAGTTGCGCCGGGTCTTATTGCATCGAGCGGGCTCGACACCTACGACGAGCCGTTCAAAAAGTCGATCCGCGAGCGCTACAAGCAAATTCCTGCCGGACGCTTTGGTACGGAGAGCGAAGTGTCGGCGGCCATCGTGTATCTGCTGTCCCCTGCGGCGGCGTTCATCTCGGGCGTCGCGCTACGCATCGACGGCGCTGTGCCGCACGCCAAGCGCATCTGGCCGCATACCGGCAACGGCACCAAGTCACCGGCGTTTGATGGCTTTCATCTCGCCTCTTTCCCCAAGGTATTGCAAGACCAGTAACGGAGCCATCATGCACATGACCCAGGAACACGAAGAAGTCGCGCGCACCCTCAAGCGTTTCATAGAGAACGAGATCAATCCACATGTCGATAAATGGGAAGAACAGGAAATCTTCCCCGCGCACGAGGTGTTCAAGAAGCTCGGCAACCTCGGCATGCTGGGCCTCACCAAGCCGGTCGAACACGGCGGCGCGGGCCTCGACTACTCGTTCTCGATGGTCATGGCCGAAGCACTCGGCCACGTCGATTGCGGCGGCGTGCCGATGGCGATTGGCGTGCAGACCGACATGGCCACACCGGCCCTGGCGCGCTTCGGTTCGCACGAATTGAAAGAAGAATTTCTCAAGCCGGCCATTGCGGGTGACCATGTGGCGTGCATCGGCGTCTCCGAGCCGGGCGCAGGGTCGGACGTCGCGTCGATAAAAACATCGGCGAAAAAGGACGGTGACGACTACGTCATCAATGGCGGCAAGATGTGGATTACCAATTCGCTGCAGGCCGACTGGATGTGCCTGCTCGCCAATACCTCAGAGGGCGCGGCGCACAAAAACAAGACGCTGATCATCCTGCCAATGAAGACCAAGGGTGTCACCATCGCCAAGAAAATCCGCAAGATCGGCATGATGTCGTCCGACACCGGCTTGATTCATTTTGACGACGTGCGTGTGCCGCAGCGTTACCGCATCGGCGAGGAAGGCATGGGCTTCACCTACCAGATGATGCAGTTTCAGGAGGAGCGCTTGTGGGCCGCAGCCCGCACGGTGGGCGGCATGGAGCGCATCCTGCGCGAGACCATCGACTACATTCGCGAACGCAAGATGTTCAATCAGACCGTGCTGGACTATCAGGTGGTGCAGCACAAACTCGCTGAAGTGAAGACCGAGATCGAGTCGCTGCGCGCCCTCACCTATCGCGCCACCGATCTCTACGTGAGTGGCAAAGATGTCACCGAGCTGGCCTCGATGGCCAAACTCAAGGCCGGCCGCCTTTCGCGCACCATTCCCGATGCCCTGTTGCAATATTGGGGCGGTATGGGCTACACATGGGACAACCACATTTCGCGCGCGTTTCGTGATGGGCGGCTGTCGTCCATCGGCGGCGGGGCGGATGAGGTGATGCTTGGCATCATCGGCAAGCTGATGGGAATTGCAACGCGGCGTTGATGCCATGAGCCATACTGCTTCACCGTATCTGACGCCCGATCACGAGGCCTTCCGTGATTCGGTACGGCGCTTTGTGCGTGAGGAGATCACGCCATTTGCGGCTGAGTGGGACGAGGCCGAAACTTTTCCGCGCGCCTTGTACAAGAAGGCGGCGGCTGCGGGCTTGCTCGGCATCGGGTACCCCGAAGCGTATGGCGGTTTTGAGGCCGACGTATTCATCCGCATCATTTTTTCCGAAGAACTCGCAGCCTGTGGCGCGGGCGGCATCTGCGCGAGCCTGATGTCGCACACCATCGGCGCGCCGCCGATTGCGCACTTTGGCAGCAGCGAAATGAAAGCGCGCGTGCTGCCGGGCATCCTCGCCGGCGAGAAGATCAGCGCACTGGCGATCACCGAACCGTCGGGCGGCTCGGATGTCGCGGCGCTCAAGACTGGCGCGCGGCTTGAGGGCAACGAGTACGTGGTTAACGGCTCGAAGATGTTCATCACCTCCGGCATGCGCGCCGATTATTATTCGGTGGCGGTGCGTACCGGCGGGCCGGGTGCAGCGGGTGTCTCGCTGTTGTTGATCGAACGCGACCGCGCCGGGTTGACACGCACACCACTCAAGAAAATGGGCTGGTGGGCGTCCGACACTGCGGCGCTGTATTTCGACAACGTGCGTGTGCCGGCCGCGAATCTGATCGGTGAAGAAGGGCGCGGCTTCAAGGTCATCATGACCAACTTCAACCTGGAGCGCCTCGGCATGGCGGCGCAGGCCGTGGGATTTGCACAAGCGGCGTATGACGACGCGCTAGCCTGGGCACGCGAACGCCACACTTTCGGCAAGGCCCTGATCGAGAGCCAAGTGATCCGCCACAAACTGGTTGACATGCAGATGAAGATCGATGCGGCGCGTTCGTATCTTTACGACTGCGCATGGCAAGTACAGCAACAGACTGCCGGCGCGGCGGGTGCGGCCGGCGGGCTGGGCACTGCCGCACGTCTAGCCATGCTCAAGAATTGCAGCACGCAGGCGATGCAATTCTGCGCCGACCAGGCGGTGCAGATACTCGGCGGCAGCGGCTTCATGCGCGGCTCGCGCGCCGAGCGGATCTACCGTGAAGTCAAAGTCATGATGATCGGCGGCGGCGCAGAGGAAATCATGAAGGACCTGGCAGCCAAACAACTTGGATACTGAGAAAGACCGCATCCGTGAGTGACACTTTTCTGCCGCCGCACATCGAGGCCATTCTCAAAAAGCTGTTTGAAGAAGAGATCGCTTTCCAGAAGCTGATGGGCGTGCGGATTGTCTCGTTCGACCCAAGGCAGCCGCGCATGCGCTTTGACATGAAGCCGGAGTTGATCGGCCACCCGATGCGCAAGGTGCTGCACGGCGGCGTGATTGCATCGGCACTCGACGCCATTGCGGGGTTTGCCGTGCTGCTTGCGATGATGGAAAAACACCAGGACGAGCCGCCGGAGGCGCAGCTTGCGCGCTTCATGAAAATCGGCACGATTGACCTGCGCATTGATTTCATTCGACCCGGCAAAGGTGCCTGCTTCATCGCCTCGGCCACGGTGATGCGCGCGGGCGGCAAAATCGCCTCGGTGCGCATGGAGCTGGAAAACGAAGCCGGTGAGACGATCGCAGCGGGTGCGGCTGCATTCATGGTCGGCTGAAGGTTGGTACTATTTCGCATCGTCCCGTCCATTCACGCATTCATTCACTCAGGAGCCACTCATGGAATTCCAGGAACAACTGCCGCGCAAACGTGTCACCCGCAAGGACATGATGAAGCGCGTTGCGCGCTTTTCCAAACTCAAGGGCTTCGACGGTGGCCTGCCCGACAGCAACATGCCCGGCTGCGAGCGCAAGCTGTTTAACGTGATCGGTTTTCAGCCGCCCAAGGGTGAGAAAGACGGCATGCAGTCACCAGTCGGCGCCGACGCTGCGCGCATGGCTGCGATCAAGATTTCCGAAGGCTTCAACCTCGGCTACTGCAAGGCGCTGCCGGGCAAGGGACCCATGCTGCACAACCACGACACCAATGAGACCTTCATCCCGATGACTGGCCAGTGGCGTTGCAGTTGGGAGAACGAAAAAGGCAAGGTCGAGCATGTTGACCTCAATCCGCTCGACGTGATCTCGTTTCCGCCCGGTGCGTCGCGCCGCTTCATGAATGTCACCAAAGGCCCAAAGACCAAGGAGTCGGTGCTGATGTTTGTGATCGGCGGCAATGCGCCGCGCGCGGAGTTCACCGCCGAGTCGATGGGCATATTGGAGAAGAAAGGCGTGTGGCCGGTGGCGCCCAAGCCTGCGCGCAAAGCGGCAAAGGTGCCAGCCAAGCCAGCAGTCAAACAAACAGTCAAGCGCGCCGCCAGCGCGCGTGCTTGAATCCGGTAGTTGTCATGGCGGCATTCGTCACGGCCCAACGTAATTTGAGGAGAGACGCATGACGGCAGTATGCAAGAGCGCAGCACGCAAGAACGAAATGCCAAGACAGGCGGCATCCATCACGGTGTCGCCATTTTCCGGGTCGCCATTCACCGGCTCACCATTCAAATGGTTCGCGGCAGCGCTGCTGGCCTGCGCCAGCGTGGCGGCCCTGTCGCAGCCCTACCCCAACCGGACCATCAACATGGTGGTGCCGTTTCCGCCCGGCGGTATTGCTGATCTGACGGCGCGCGTGCTGGCCCCGGCGATGGGCACGATCCTCGGCCAGAGCATCGTGATCGAGAACCGCGCTGGTGCCGGCGGCGCAGTCGGCATGGCGCATCTGGCCAAGCAAAAACCGGATGGTTACGCGCTGATGACGGCCCTCTCCAGCATCGTCATCATCCCGGCGTCGGATCTGGTGTCGGGCCGCCCGCCGATGTATCAGATGGCCGACTTCACACCGATTGCGCTGCTCTCGGCGGACCCGACGATCTTGCTGGTGCCTTCTGATAGCCCGTGGAAGACGCTCGATGACTTGATGAAGGATGCGCGCGCCAATCCGGGCAAGATCAGCTACAGCTCGTCGGGCACCTACGGTACCACCCACACCGCGATGGAAATGCTGGCGCAAGCGGCCGGCGTCAAGCTGCTGCATGTGCCCTACAAAGGCGGTGGCCCGGCCATGACGGCGCTGCTGGCCAATGAAGTCAATGTCACTGCGCAATCACCCGGCGTGGCCAATCCGCATGTCAAGGCGGGAAAAGTGCGGGTGCTCGGCTCGTGGGGCGCGGTGCGCCTGCCATCGATTGCCGACGTGCCGACCATGAAAGAACTGGGTTACGACGTCGAGTTTTATATCTGGGCCGCGCTGCTCGCACCGGCCGGCATGCCACCCGATGTGCTTGCCAAAGTGCGCGGCGCAGTCAAGCAGGCGATGCAGGATCAAAAATTTCGCGCTTCAATGGGCAGCATGAACACGCCGATCAGTTATCTCGACGGCGTGGAGTTTGATGACTTTATCGCCAAGGATGCCAAACGCTTGGGCGAAGTGGTCAAGCGCATGGGCAAGGTCGAGTAGCGAGCCGTCGTGCGGTCAAGAGGTCACACGGTTACAGAGGTACACAGGAACACAGGAACAGAGGTACGTAGGCACGCAGTTTCGCAAGCACAATCATTCAGGGGGAGCATAGAGCGTCATGAAAGTTGTTACGTTTCGCAAGGATGGACAAGAGCGTTTGGGTTTCATCGATGGCAACGACATCGTTGATGCCGCCGCAGCGGGTAACGACGCATCGCGGGCGCATTTCGCCAGTTGCCTCGCCTTCATCAAGGGTGGCGCTGCAGCGCGCGCGGCGGCTGAAGCCGTCATCAAGAGCGCACCGGCCTCGGCACGCCTGCCGCTCGCCAGCGCCAAGCTCGCTGCGCCAATTACGCCAGGCACCATGCTGTGCAGCGGCAGCAACTACACCGACCACAACAAGGAAAAAGCCAACACGCCGATCTCGGGCAAGGAGCCGGAGTTTTTTGTCAAGACATCAGACTGTGTGATCGGGCACGGCGACAACATCATTTACGACGAGCAGTTCACCAAAAAACTCGACGCCGAAACCGAACTGGCCATCGTCATCGGCAAGCCGGGCCGCCATATTCCGGTCGAGCGTGCGCTCGAGCACGTGTTCGGCTACACCATCGTCAACGATGTCACCGCGCGCGACCGCCAGGTGCGTGTCAACCCGCAGGGTTTCACCTGGTATGAGCTGGGCCGCTCGAAATGCTTTGAGACCTCGGCACCGACCGGGCCCTGCATCGTCACCGCAGATGAAATCGGCGATCCGCAAAACCTGCGCCTGCGCACCCGCATCAACGGCGAGCTGCGCCAGTCGTCCTCTACCGCCAACATGATCTTCTCATGCGCGCATTTGATCCACTTCTTCTCGGCCAACATGACTCTGCAGCCGGGCATGATAATCATCACCGGCACGCCAGGCGGCACCGCGTGGTCGGTCGATGCCGAGCTGGGCGGCAAGTGGGTCGGCGGCGATGGCAGCGAAACCCTGGTGCCCGCCAAGGGCTATTGCCAGCCGGGTGATGTGATCGAAAGCGAGCTGGAAAAAATCGGTGTGTTGCGCAACCAGGTAGCGCGCGCGGCGTAAACCGGCAGAGCGGGAGTGCTGCCAGTCGTGGCGCTCCCAGTGCGTGGACGGCTTTCGGCCCAAGGCCGTTGGTGGGAGCGGCGCTTGGCACGTATCCCCGGGGGACGCATCCGCCGGGGACGTACCCACCGCCATCACGCGCATCTCAATAAATCGTCACGCCGCTATCGACTGCCATGATCTGCCCGGTCATGGCGCGCGATTCGTCTGAGGCGAGGAAGAGCGCGGCGTTGGCGATGTCGCCCGGTTCAATCTCGCCCAGCAAGTGTGACTCGGCCAGCTTGTTCACTGCCGGGTTCAGTTGCACCAGTTTTTTCAGGCGCTCGGTCATGGTGGCCGACGGGGCAATAGCGTTGACGCGCACGCGCTGCGCAGCGAACTCGACGGCGAGCGAACGCGTCAGTGCCGCTACCCCGCCCTTGGCCGCCGTGTAGCAATCGCGCCCGGGCACACCCATCAGCGCCATGTTGGAGGTCATGTTGATGACCACGCCGCCGCCCGAGCGAATCAGTGCCGGAATCCCATGGCGGCAGCCGAGAAAAGTGCCGAACAGGTCGAGCCTGATGACGCGCCAGAATTCCTCGATGGGCGCTTCGACCACGTTGTTGTCCTGTGGCGTCGATCCGCCCGCATTGTTGTGCAGGATGTCGAGGCGGCCGAACTTATCTTCAGTAGCGGCAATTGCCGCGCTGATGCTGGCCTCATCGCTCACGTCGGTCTTGATCGCGATGGCACCGTGGCCCGCAAGGTGTGCAGTCTCCTCGGCTGCGGCAAGGTTGATGTCGGCCACCACCACGCACGCGCCTTCACGCGCAAACAGAACGGCCGTGGCGCGGCCAATGCCCGCCGCCGCGCCGGTGATAAATGCCACTTTGCCGTCAAGGCGTGCCATGCTCTCTCCTTGGGTCTGTCGCTGCGGTGAGGTTCAATTCGAAGCTCAATTCTCGGCGCGTATGCCCAATTCCTGCGTCAAGGTCTTCCAGCGCACCAGGTCTTCCTTGATGAAGCGCGCGAAGGCGTCGGGCCCGAGCGCGGTTGGCTCCAGGCCCTGTGCTCGCAGGTTGTCGGCAATCTCGGGCAGCGCCAGCACGGCGGCAGTGTCGGTCGCGATCTTGTCGACGATGGCGCGCGGCGTGCCGGCCGGTGCGAACATGCCGAACCAGCCGCTGGTGTCGAGCTTGGACACGCCCGCTTCACCAAACGTTGGCACCTCTGGCATCACCTTGGAGCGCACCGCACCGACCAGCGCGAGCGCACGCACGCGGCCACTTTTAAGATGCGGCATTGCGGTGCCAATAGAGTTGAACGAGCTGACCACCTGCCCGCCGATCAGATCGACAATGGACGCCGACTCGCCTTTGTAGGGAATGTGCGTGAGGTCGATACCCGCGCCACGCTTGAGCGCCTCGCCGTAGATGTGAAACGAGGACGCGTTGCCGAACGAGGCATAGTTGAGCGGTGCGTTCGCCGCCTTGGCGCTCTTGGCCGCCGCAATGAACTCGCCCAGCGTCTTGTAGGGCGCATCACTGCGCACCAGCAGCACGACTTCGGAGCGGATGAATTGCACAATGGGGACAAAGTCGCGCTCCGGATCCCATGGCACCTTGGCCATCAGTGCGGGAGCTTGCACGAACGAGGTGAAAGTCGAGAGCAGGTTGTAGCCATCGGCCGGCATGCGCGCCGCTGCTTCGGTGCCGATCACGGTGGTCGCGCCCGGCTTGTATTCCATCACCACCGGCTGGCCCCAGCGCACGGCAAGTTTGTCGGCGATCAGGCGCGTGACGCGATCCGGGCTGCCGGCCGGCAAACTCGGCAGAATGATTTTCACCGGCTTGGCGGGCCAGGCTTGTGCCGCACCCGGCACTGCGTGCAGCATCAGCAAAAAAGCAGACACCACGCCAAAAATGGCTCTGGACAATAATTTCATGATATTCCTTGGATGGCATTGCGCGCCGCAGTGCGCTCGCGGACATGGGGCATGACCGCACTGGCAAACAGTTCGACCGAGCGCAGCGAAGCCTCGTAAGGCAGATCTCCAAACGCAAAACGCGTCAGGACGAAGTTGACGCCGGCGTGCTCAATCTGCCCGGCCAGTTGCTCCGCCACCGTGGCAGGCGTGCCGGCCAGCGCACGCCCGGCGGCGGCCAATTCGTCCCAGGTCGAGGGAAAGTAGGCGCCGGGTTTCGTGCCATTCTTCACCCACAGATGCATGAAGCTCGCGTACCAGCGCAGATAGGCGCTGCGCGCAAGGTCGTTGGCCTCGCGCTCGGTCGGCGCGATCACCATATGGCGCGTGGTGCCCATCAAGGGCAGCGTTGCATCGGCGTGGCGGGCTGCACGCCACTCCTGGCGATAGCGGTCGGTCATGGTGCGCACAGCATCAAGTGGCGCATTGCTCACGACGTTGCAGCGGTTCGCCACGCACCAGGGCACGCTGTCCGGATTGCCGATGCCGTACCAGAGTGGCGGATGCGGCAACTGCTTCGGCGCCATCGTGAGTGGCACGTTGTTGAACTGGTAGTGGGCACCCGTAAAACTCAGTTCGCGCGGCTCGCGCTGCGCATTGGCAAGCGCCTGCATCACTACCTCGTAGGATTCGAGATAGCGCGCCTGCGCCTCGCCCATCTTCACGCCGTAATAGCCGAGTTCAAACGGCGAAATGCCGCGCCCGACGCCCAACTGAAAGCGCCCGCCGCTCATGTGGTCGAGCATGCAGATTTCTTCGGCCAGACGCAGCGGGTGATACAGCGCCAGCGTGTACACCAGCGGCCCAAACAGGATGCGCTTGGTGCGCTGCGCCACCGCAGCGTGGAACACCGAGGGCGACGGCGACATGCCGAGTGGCGTCGCGTGATGCTCGGCAGTCAGGTAAACGTGGATGCCTACGCGCTCGTAAGCTTCGATCAGACGCAGGCGGTTTTCATAGAACTCGCCGAGCGGCAGGCCGCTGTCGTCGAGGTGATCGAATACGCCGAACTGCATGGGTGCGCTTTCAGTCCGGATATCCCAGCGCGGGCTGACTGAACCCTTCCGCAGCGCGCCACCCGGGCGGCTTGGTGAACAGATTGCTGAACATGCTGCCGACGTCGTATTCGGGCCAGGGTTTGCCAGGATTTTTGCGTGCGTATTCGTCGCGGATGTCCTTGCTATTTTTGTACCACGGCACCTTGTTCGTGTAGCGCGACAGGGATTGCCCGCGCCAGCCGGCACCCTTGATCTCGGGCCAGACCTGGTCAGCGTATTTGATGTTCCAGTCTTTGTCGAGCTTCCAGGCCTCGTGGCCGAGCACGTCGCCGAAGATGAACAGGCGGCCCTGGTAAATCTCCCACGAGGTGGGGTCGCTGCCAAGCTTGAGCGCGAACGCCGCGCCCGAGGAGCAAAAGCCCGCGTACTGCGGCTCATATTTGGCCGGGTCGGCATCGAACAAACGCTTGTTGGCACTCGACGCAAAGTAGTAGGTGCGATCAGGCAGCGTGGAGGTGATGGTCTTGTCGCCACGCGTGGGCTTGCCAGCGGTGAAGTAGGCGACGGGGTCGTAGCCAAGCAGCATGACCTCGTCACCGCGCGGATTTTGCACCGTGGCGTAGGGGGTGCCGCAGGCTTGCAGCAGCAGGGCAAGCGCGATGGCGCCGAAGACTCTGGCGGATGAGAACGTGAATTTCATTTCGACCTCCTCGTTAAAACCGTTGGTAAAAGCCACTCTTCATGGCGTTAAGACCTGTGGGCCGCATCCGCCAAGGCTTCTGGCGCCATGGCCTGCGGCAATTCTCTCAGTCCAACCCCATTGTCACGCCGCCTTTTTCCGCTCCTTGAACAACGGCGCGAGGTAATGCCCGGTGTAGCTGCCCTTGACGCGCGCGACCTCTTCGGGAGAGCCTTCGGCGATGATACGCCCGCCGCCATCACCCCCCTCGGGGCCGAGATCGATCAGCCAGTCTGCCGTTTTGATGACGTCGAGGTTGTGCTCGATGATGACCACGGTATTGCCGTTGTCGCGCAACTGATTGAGCACGCGCAGCAGCAGGGCGATGTCGGCGAAATGCAGGCCAGTGGTGGGCTCGTCGAGGATGTAGAGCGTGCGCCCGGTGGCGCGCTTGGCCAGTTCCTTCGCCAGCTTGACGCGCTGCGCTTCGCCGCCCGACAGCGTCGTCGCCTGCTGGCCGACCTTGACATAGCCGAGCCCGACCTCGTTCAGCATGTGCATCTTGTCGCGGATCGGCGGCACCGCCTTGAAAAATTCCTCGGCATCCTCGATCGTCATGTCGAGCACGCCGGCGATGCTGAGGCCCTTGAACTTCACCTCCAGCGTCTCGCGGTTGTAGCGCTTGCCGCCGCATTCCTCGCAGGTGACATAGACATCGGGAAGGAAGTGCATCTCGATCTTGATCAGCCCGTCGCCGTGGCACACCTCGCAGCGGCCGCCCTTGACGTTGAAGCTGAACCGGCCGGGCTTGTAGCCGCGCGCGGCGCTCTCGGGCAGGCCGGCGAACCAGTCGCGGATCTGGGTGAAGGCGCCCGTATAAGTCGCGGGGTTGGAGCGCGGGGTACGGCCGATCGGCGACTGGTCGATCTCGATTACCTTGTCGCAATATTCCAGGCCGGTGATCTTGTCATGCGGGCCGGCGATAATCCGCGCGCCGTTGAGCGCGCGGGCGGCGCCAGCGTAGAGCGTGTCGAGGATCAGGCTCGACTTGCCGCTGCCCGACAGGCCGGTGACGCAGGTGAAGGTGCCGAGCGGGATCGCCGCGGTGACATCGCGCAGATTGTTGGCCCGCGCGCCCTTGACGGTTATCTTGTGGCCATTGCCCTTGCGGCGTCGCGCGGGCACCTCGATCCGCCGCGCGCCGGTGAGGTACTGGCCGGTGAGGCTGTCCTTGCATTTGAGGATGTCGGCGAGCGTCCCCTGCGCGACGATCTCGCCGCCATGCACCCCGGCGCCCGGGCCGAGGTCGAGGATATGATCCGCGTGGCGGATGGCGTCCTCGTCATGTTCCACCACGATCACCGTATTGCCGAGATCGCGCAGGCGCTTGAGGGTTTCGAGCAGCCGGTCGTTGTCGCGCTGGTGGAGGCCGATGCTGGGCTCATCGAGCACGTAGAGCACGCCTGAGAGCCCCGAGCCGATCTGGCTGGCGAGGCGGATGCGCTGGCTTTCCCCGCCGCTGAGCGTGCCCGAGGTGCGGTTGAGATTGAGGTAATCGAGCCCGACGTTGTTGAGGAAGCCCAGCCGTTCGTTGATTTCCTTGAGAATCGACTTGGCAATCTGGCTTTGCTGGCTGGTCAGCTGCGCATCAAGCCCAAGGTACCATTCGACCGCGGCGGCGACCGACATTTGCGTGATCGTGGAGATGTCTTCGCCCACCACTTTGACCGCCAGCGCCTCGGGCTTGAGCCGTTTGCCGTGGCAGGTCTCGCACGGCTGCGCGGTCTGGAACTTGCCCAGCTCCTCGCGCATCCAGGCGCTTTCGGTTT
>JANPAR010000265.1:0-21166 GCA_031430015.1 Burkholderiales bacterium | reverse complement strand
GGCTGATCGCCGGGAACGCCACCAGTATGGCGAGACGCACGATGTCGGCCACCACAAACGGCGTGACGCCGCGAAAGATGGTGGCGGTCGACACCTGCGGAAGCAGGCTGCGCACCACGAACATGTTCATGCCGACCGGCGGCGAAATGAGGCCGATCTCGACCACCACCACGATGATGATGCCGAACCACACCGGGTCGAACCCAAGACCCACCACGAGCGGAAAGAAGATCGGCACCGTGAGCAGGATCATCGACAGCTCTTCCATCGCCGTACCGAGCACCACATAAATGATGCATATCGCTGTCATCACCAGCATCGGGTGAATCTGGTATTGCGCAACAAAATCCTTCAGGTCATTGGGCATCGACGTGAAGTTGATGAAGTTGGCGAAAATCAGCGCCCCAATCAAGATCAGGAACAGCATGGCCGTGGTGCGCGCGCTCTCGACCAGCACCTCGTAGAGAATTTTCCAGGTGAGGGTGCGCCGTAGCAGCGCAAAAATGAAGGCGCCAAACGCGCCAATCCCCGCACCCTCGGTCGCGGTAAACAAGCCACCGTAAATGCCGCCCATCACCAGAGCGAACAGCACCACCACGCCCCAGATATCGCGGATGGCAACAAAGCGCTCGCTCCAGGTGGCGCGCTTGTCGCGCGGGCCGGCAGCCGGATCGCGCCAGCAGATGAATTGGACCGCAAGGCACAGCAGCAGCGTGGCCAGCACGCCAGGAATCACGCCGGCGGCAAACAGTTTGCCGATATTGGTCTCGGTCATGATGCCGTAGATGACCATGATGGTCGAGGGCGGGATCAATATGCCCAGGGTGCCGCCGGCAGCGATTGAGCCGGTCGAGAGTTCATCGCTGTAGCCGATCTCCTTCATCGACGGGTAGGCCACCTTGGTCATGGTCGCCGCCGTCGCAATTGACGAGCCGCAGATTGCGCCAAAGCCGGCACAGGCCATCACTGTCGCCATCGCCAGGCCGCCGCGAAAGTGGCCGACAAAGGTATGCGCCGCCTGATACAGCTCGCGCGCCATGCCGGCCTTGGTGACGAAGTTGCCCATCAGGATGAACAGCGGGATCACCGACAACGTGATCTGGAAGCCCGACTCCCAGATCGTCGCCGCCACCGAACTCATCGACGGGTTGATCCCTTTGAGGATCGCCAGCCCGCCAAAGCCGGTCAGGCCCATGGCGAGGGCAATCGGCACGCGCGCGAACGCGAGCACAAGCATGACGGCAAAGCCGAGCAGGGCGGGCATCATATCGCCGTACCCCCATCTTCGTCAGCCGGCGGCACAAACATCAGTGCCACATGAATCAAGCCCGTCACCACGATCATCACCAGCAGAAAATACGCGACCGGGGTGAGGCCAATCTTGAGCACACTGGTGGTGTCGCCCGCCTCCTGCACCCGCGTGACGCGCTTGATGTAGAACATCCACGCCATGCCGAACATGGTGACAGCGCACAGCGCATTGGCGAAAGCGTCAAGCCCGCGCCGCACCGCACGCGACATGAAGCCTTCGAGCGTGTCGATCACAATGTGCTGGCGCGCTTCGGTTACCAGCGGCAGGCCGGCAAAGATGATCATGGCGAGCAATATCTCCGCCATCTCAACGCCGCCACGAATCGGAAAATCGAGCTTGCGGCCAATCACGTCGACCGTCGTGAGCAGCATCAACACGAACAGGATCACCGCGCCCGAGACGCCGAGAATGCGGTTGAGCCAGAAATCAATTTGTTTCATCATGCGGCGGCTTTCGTGGTGCGGTGGGATGCGTTGTGTGCTGCCGGTGCTGACACTGCGTGCATCCGCCGCAGTTCACTTTTGCGCGCCCATGCGTCAAACGTGAGCTGCATGATACGGTCTGTACGCAAAAAATCGCGAGCGCGTGCGGCCTCGGCAGCATCAACCGGTTTGACACCACCCACCACCGCTGCATCAAGCTGCAAACGCGCCATGCGCTCCATGAACACGGCAAGGAACAGCGCCTCGGACACCGAGCGCCCGGCGGTCAGCATGCCGTGATGCGCCAGCAGAATCGCGTGCTTCTCACCAAGGCCACCAGCGATGATTTCGCCCTCACGATCTGCCGTCGGCAATCCGGGCCAGGCCGGCAAAAACGCCATATCGTCGAACAGCGGCGTCGCATCCATGTGGCCGACGACCAAGGGCACCTCCGCCGCAGCCAGAGCCGAGCAGGCCGGTGGGTGGGTGTGCAGGATGGCATGGACGTCAGCGCGCGCGCGATAAATCCACAAATGAAAGCGCGTCGCCGGATTTGGTTCGCAACAGCGCACCGCACTTGCGCCGGTGCCGGATACGAAGCCTTCGCCCTCAAGCACATTGAGATCGTCATCAATCAACAGCCATGATGCCTCGATGGCCTCAAAAAACCCGAGGCCCAGTGGCAATGTCCAAAAGCTGCCGGCCCGTGGCCCGCGTGCCGTCAACTGCCCGGCGAGACCCGACTCATGACCTTCGTCAGCGAGTATCCACGCAGCACGTGTGAGGGGGCCGCGCGGATCTTGGTATGTCATGCAGGTTGATAGCCGAATGGCGCGATGATCAGTGAATGGCGTGGGCTGGTCGATGCGGTGCCCGCGCCAAATGTGACACGGCCAGCAAACGCTGGCCGTGACGGTTCGATCGATTGCGTTATTTGCCCTGCGCCACGCGCACCAGCTCGGCGCGGAACTCGGAAAGCGCCTTGTCGCCGTCAATGCCCTTGGCCTTGGCAGACTTGATCCAGTCTTGCACCAGCGGCTCGGTGCGCTTGCGCACGTCGGCCACGAAGGCCGGGCTGGCATCCTGAATCGTCGCGCCCGCTGCCTTGAGCGTCTCCCACCCTTCGCGGTCGGCGTTGTCCCAGGCCTTGCCGGCCAGACGCGCAAGCGACTCGCCAGAGATCGAGGTGATCGCATCCTGATCCTGCTTAGACAACTTGTTCCACTTGTCTTCGTTCATGAAAAAGCCAAACGAGGACGAATAGAAACCGCCGGGAAACACGGTGGCGTACTTGATCACCTTGTCGAGTTTGAACGACTTGATCGACTCGGACGGGAAGAAGGTCGCGTCGGCCACACCGCTGGACAACAACTCATACGACTCCGGCGCCGGCTTCACAAATGGCGATGCGCCGAGAATCTTGGCGGCCTGCTCGGAGATGCCGCCGCCCGAACGCACCTTCATGCCGGCCAGGTCAGCGACGCTGTTGACCGGCTTTTTCGCCATGAACATCTGGCCGGGGCCGTGGGTGAATACGCCAAGCAATTTCACGCCCTTGTACTCATTCGCCGCTTGCAGATACTTCCAGTGAATCCGCGAAAACGCCACCGAATTGATTTCAGCGGTCGCGCCATTGCCCGGCAATTCGGCGATCAGCGGCAGCGGATGGCGCGCCGGCGTGTAGCTCGCGGTGACATAAGAGACATCAACGAGACCATCGCGCACGGCGTCGAACGTGCCGGGCGCAGAGACCGGATGCTTGGGCAACATCTGCAACTTGACGCGGCCACTAGTGACACGCTCGACATCCTTGGCCCATGCACCAAGCACATCGCGCGTGAGCGCGTGGGTCGGCGGCACCCAGCTTGACATGGTGAGCGTGGTTTGCGCGTGCGCGGGGCCGACGGCGAAGCCTAAGCCGAGCGCAAATGCGGCAAGCAGTTTGAGTTTCATGGTGTGTCTCCTGTTGAATATTGTCTGAAATCGGTTTGAATTCGATTGCCGGCTATGCCGCCGGCTTGTTGGAAAATTATAGCGGGTACAGTCTGCGCCAACTTGATGCGCAGCGCGCTCTGGGCACTGGCGCTCATCGCGCGTTCAATTGACCGCGTATACGTCGTAAATGACCCGGTCTTTGGTGCGCATGCCGCTGCCCACCATGATGAGCGAATTAAGCCAGGCGTAGCGCGCGTCGCCGGTTTCGATCAGCGGCGTCATGCGGAAGTAATACTGTGCCGGGTCCACCACTTCGCCCGAGAACAGGCGCGCGATCACTTCGGGTGCGCCGTGGCGGAAGCCGAAGTTTTTGACATAGAGCAGCGCACCGTCACCAGTCTGCATGGTGAAGCGCGCCTCCAACTGGGCGACGCCGTCGCTGCGGATGATTTGCCAGTCGGCACCGCCTGGCAACACCGCGCCTTTGAGGCGCCCGCCAGCAAATTCGCCGCCGGTGATGTTGATGATGCGGCGCTCGCCCGCAGCTTGCGGCGTGGGGCCGAACAGTTGCGGTTTGTCTACGGCGATGGAGGCGCGATAGAGCAGGTCGAGTTTGGGTACGACGCATTCAAATCCTGCCTTGCCGGCAGAGTCAGCAGTCATGGCGTCCCCTTCTGATTTGTTTGTTTGGCCTCATGCGGCACTCATTCTTTCGGAACGGTGTAGGGACCAAAAGGCTTGCGCGCCGCGTCGATGCATTGCTCCAGCAGGGCTTCGTCGCCGAGCTGGTTGGCGAGCAGCAGCACGAGACGGGCGTTGAGCTGCGCGCTTTGCTCGTCAGTGAGGCCTTGATGCGCGGCGATCAGGCGCTCGTAGAACGCGTCGTGGTCGGTGAAGTTGAGGGTGGTCTTCATGGAGATGTTTTCATGGGGCCCGTCTTCATGATCTGCCTTGCAGCGCGCGCCGCAGCGCGGCTTTGACTTTGGCGGCGCTCGGTTGCTCGATGCACGCGGCCAGATGCATGTCGGGGCGCAGCAGACAGAACAGCGGCTTACCCGCTTGCAAACCGAGAGCGCGCGCGAGTTTGCCGGCGTGGTCGCGCACCGTCGATAAGCCAGTGTGCTTGGTATTGATTTCAAGCATGCGCAATAGCGGCACGCCTTCGCCTTCGGCCACCAACTGGTTGGCCAGCGGAATGATTTCTGATGCCTGGGTGGCTGGAGAGCTGCTCCAGAAGCCGATAAACGAGGCATTGCCTCGGAAAAGGTCTACCAGAGCCATTCTCCGGCCGTCGGGGGCGGTGATTTCGACATTCTGTACGGCTTCACCGGCATCGATGCCATGCACCTTGTGCTTTTGCGCCTTGGATGATGGCGGCTGGCTGTAGATGAATGAGTTGGAGAGCCGCCCGGTGTTGCACAGATTGCGCGCGAAGGGATATTCCTTGGCGAGGCTGATCGCGGCGTCGCGCAGGATCTTTTCAGCGGGGGACTCGGGTTGCAGATAGCGCGCGGTGCGGCGCGTGGTCATGATGTTGAATTGCGCAGCCGGGCGGCGCTCGGCGTGATAACTGTCGAGCAGTGACTCAGGTGCGCGGCCGCTCAGCACTAGCGCGAGTTTCCAGGCGAGGTTCTCGGCGTCCTGAATGCCGCTGTTGCCGCCGCGTGCGCCGAAGGGGCTCATCGCATGCGCGCTGTCGCCGAGGAAAAAGGTGCGGCCTTCGCGAAATTTTTCGATCAGTTGTGCGCGATAAGAATACGGCCCGACCCACACCAACTCGAACTCGACATCCGCACCGAGTTGACGGCGAATGCGCTCGGCGGCGACATCATGGCGGCTAACGTATTCGAGGTCGGTATCCGGCCCCATCTGAAAATCCATGCGCCACACGTCATCGGCCATCAGATGTTGCCAGACCGCGCGGTTGTCGTTGAACGGCGCTTCGACCCAAGTCCAGCGCTCGACCGGCAGCTTCTCCTTGAAGCGCACGTCGGAGATGCACCAGCGGTCGATGCCACGCGCCTGCTGCATGCCGATCTTGAGACGGTCGCGCACCAGGCTGTTGACGCCCGAGCAGTCGCACACCCAATCGGCTTCAAGTGTGTAGGGCCCCGCTGGCGTGTCCACCTCGATCGCCGCATGATCGTCATGCTGCGTATAACCCGTCACCTTGGTTTGCCAGCGCAGATCGGTGCGGCCCAATTCAACGATGCGATCCACCATGAACCACTCAAGGTAGAACTGCTGCAGGTTGATGAAGGGCGGCTGTTTGGAATCGCTCGCGGCGCCGGCATCAAACTCGTAGACCACGTCGTGACCAGCGAGCGTCTTGCCCACCGACCACACCGCCCCCTTGGCGCGAATGCGCTCGTAGATGCCGAGACGATCCATGATCTCCAGCGTTTTTTGCGCGTAGACGATGCCGCGTGACGAGGCACCGCGCACGCCGATGGTGTTGTCGTCATCGAGCACCACGGCGTGCACACCGCGTTCAGCTAGATCACACGCGAGGGCGAGACCGGCCAGACCGCCGCCAATGATGACCAGGGGATAGCGCTGCTGTGCCGCGCCCTGCAATTCGGGTGGCGCCGCAAACGCGAACTCAGGCAGCGCATACCCGCCCGCTTGCACGGCGGTCTGACTCATGGCATGCTGTCCCGCACCGTGGCGCAGGGTCAAATCAGCATTTCATAAGAGCTGATGCCCGCGCGCCGCACCATCGCGTCAAACACCTTGGGCTGCACATGGCCGGCCGGATCGACCGAGCGGTGTTGCTTGAGCAGGCTCGACGCAATGGCTTCGGGGGTCAAGGCGCGGTTGGGGCCGGGAATCGATGCCGCCGCCATCTGGATTTCGCAGGCGCGATTGAGCGTCCACATGGTGAAGAAGGCGTCCGGCACATTTTCTTCGCACGCCAGCAGGCCGTGATTGCGCAGGATCATGCAGTGCTTGTTGCCGAGGCTTGCGACCAGGCGTTCCTGCTCGTCGGTGCGCGTGGTCACGCCTTCGTAGTCGTGATAGGCGACGTCGCCGGCGATCATCGCGCTGTAAAAGCTGTCGGTGCCCAACCCGGCTTCCTTGCACGCCACTGCCATGCCGGCCGTCGAGTGAATGTGCATGATGCAATGGGCGTCTTCGCGCACGCTGTGGATTGCACTGTGAATCACGAAGCCCGCGCGGTTCACCGTCCATGGCGTGTCATGCACCGGCGCACCGTCCAGACCCACCTTGATCAGGTTGGTGGCAGTCACCTCGGAGTAGTGCAAGCCAAACGGATTGATCAGGTAGTGCCGCGCGCCGGCATCCGCCGGCGTTCCCTCCGTGGGCACACGCACCGTGATGTGATTGAAGATGAGTTCAGTCCAGCCGAGAAAACTGAACACGCGATAACACGCAGCCAGCTCCAGCCGCGCCTTCCATTCACCCTCAGACATGCCGGCAGGGCGGGCCTTGAGTGCATTGCTGGACATGTCCATGTGGTGCTCCTTCAAATGATGATGCGTGAAGATCGTTGGCTGGTGCGGTTCTTAGCCGTGTTTCGTGGCGGAACCGGCAGCCGCAGGGACCGCAACATTGCGCGCCAACTCCGCAATCATGCCATGCAGCGCGTCCGCCAGCGGCGTGGCGATGTTGACCTTGCGCGCGAGCTCAAGAAATGCGCCGACGATGGCATCAACTTCCATCTGGCGTCCCAACTCCAGATCCTGATGCATCGAGATTTTCACCGCACCGATCGACTTCGCAATTTCCAGGCGCCGGTCAATCGACACCAGTTGGCGAATTCCGTAGGCGTTGCCGACCGTGGTCATCTCTCCCATCACCGCGCAAAGAAACGCAATCAGCGCCGGATTGGCGCAGATTTGATCCATGCGCGCGCGCGTGAGTGCCGCGACCGGGTTGAACGAGCCATTGCCGATCAGTTTCATCCACACATCATCGCGAATCCGCTCACTCACCTTGGGCTCGAGCCCGGCCTTGCGCAGGGCCTCGGCGAGCGCATTGAGGCGGCGCGACAGCGTGCCGTCCGGCTCACCGATCACAAACAGCTTTTGGCCGTTCCAGGTCACTTCGCCGGGCGCAGTGACTTCGCCCGCCGCGTGCACCACGCAGCCAATCAGGCGATGCGGGTCCAGCGCACGCAGCATCGCGCCACCGGGGTCGAGCGTCGCCACCGGCGCGCCGTCGAAGCGCCCGCCTTCGCGAAAGAAATACCACCACGGCACACCGTTGATGGCGGGCACCACCACGCTCTCCGGCTCAACCAGCGGTGCGAGGCGCGGCAGCATCGCCGCGATCTGATGCGCCTTGAGCGCGATGAAGATAACTTCCTGCTGGCCTGCTTCGCGCACCAGCGCGGCGGGGTCGTCGTGCGCGCGCACCTTGACAGTGATGCGCTCTTCTTTGGTCACCAGAGTGAGACCGCGCGCGCGGATTGCATCCAGATGCGCGCCGCGCGCGATCACACTGGTCTCAAACCCGGCATGGGCCAGGCGTGCCGCCAGCACGCCGCCAATCGCCCCTGCCCCGACAACGCAAATCTTCATGCCGCTCCCACTAACGCTTGATTCCGATTGGCCCAATTATGCGGCAGGGCGTGTGCGTTAGAGCACGATCGCCCCGCCCTCACGGCATGATCTCGCCGCCATTGGGGTGCAGCAATTGCCCGCAGTAATAGCGCCCTTCGTCGGAGGCGAGGAACACAAACGCCGAGGTCATGTCTTCGGGCTGGCCCAGACGCTTCATCGGCAGGCTCGCCGCGTGGGCGGCCTTGACTTCCTCGGGCAGCGGATCAAACCCGGTATCGACCAGCCCCGGCGCGACGCCGTTGACCAGCACGCCGTACGGCGCCATCTCTTTTGCCAGCGCGCGGGTGAAGGCGATCATGCCGCCCTTCGCGGTTGAGTATGCGGTGTAGTTTTCACGGCCGATGTAGCCCAATTGCGAGCACAGGTTGATGATGCGTCCACTTTGTTGCGCCATCATCAGTTTTGCCGCTTCGCGCGAGCACAAAAATGCGCCGCGCAGGTGCACTGTCATCATGCGATCCCAGTCGTCGACACTCATCTCGATGATGGGCTGGGGCCGTTGAATGCCGGCGTTGTTAACCAGAATGTCGAGGTGGCCAAACTGCAGCTTGAGCGCGGCAAACAGCGCCAGCACATCCGCCTCGCGCGTAATGTCGGCACGCTGCGCAAAGGCGCGGCGCCCCGTAGCGCGAATCTCGTCCACCAGACTCAATGCCTCGGGCTCACGCGCGATGTAACAGACCGCGATGTCGGCACCTTCGCTGGCAAACGCCAGCGCCACCGCACGGCCGATGCCGGTGTTGCCTCCGGTAATCAACGCAGTCTTGCCTGCCAGGCGCATGGGTTGGCTCACTTCACTTCACGGAACAAACGTCCCCAGCCCTTGACGCGGGACGGGTCAATACCGGTGACCTGCAAGGCCTTCCACAGCGCGGTCGAGATTGTGTCGTAAATCGGAATGCCGATCTCCTGCTCCATCTCCTCGACCAGCGGAGCGCCGTGCAGATTGGTACAAAACGTGGTGATCGCCTGCGGCTTGGCCTTGGCCACTTCACGGATCATCGTACGCAGCTGATCGGCGGTGACTTCAGAAAACGAGAAATTGTGCGACAGCCCGAGATGGCGCTCAGCCACCACATTGAATCCGTTTTTCTCGTAGTTGGCCACCACGCGCGCCTGCACGTCGTCGGTGTAGGGCGTCACAAACGCGATGTCCCTGGCGCCGGTGGCGCGCAGAATTTCGTTCAGGGCGAGCACCGAGGTCGAGGCCGGTTTGCCGATGCGCTCGGTCAGGCGTTGGCACAACAATTCATCGGATTCGAAACCGAGCCACCCGGACGAAGTGCCGTTCCAGGCGATCACGTCAATTTCGGCATCGTTGAGCAACTCGGCCGCGGCCAAAATGTTGGAGTCGTCAAACTGCTTCAACGCGGTATCGGAGAGCGCAATTTGCAGCACGCGAAAGCGGCCGAAGTGCGCCGTGACTTCGGGCAGGCCCTCGAGCATGCGTGTGGTGATTGGCTCCAGCGCGGTGTTGGACGATGGCGTGAGCATGCCGATGAGGGTGCGTTTCATTCAATGACTCCTGCGGGGTGGGTGAGTGGTGAGACGATGATAACGACGTGAATGGGGACGGTGACGTCAGGTAACGCAGATGCCGGATCAAACGCCAAGCGCTTGCGCGAGATCAAATTCCGGCGCGGCCTCGCGCTTCATGTCGAGACAGCCCTCGACTTCGGCAAGATGCTCCAGCATCAGCGCGGCGGCGCGCGTGCCGTCGCCCTTGGCGATCGCTGCCGCAATCGCCACATGGTCATCGCCCCTGCAGGCCGGCGTGCTCGGGTTGTCGTATAGATAGATGATCAGGCTGGTGAGCGTTTCCAGTTCACGCAGGATGCGCAGTGTGGTGGCGTTGCCCGCCAACTCGGCGAGCAGCAAATGGAATTCGCCAGTCAGGCGAATCAGGGCACGATGGTCGCCCTTGTCTGCCGCCTGCTGCTCACGCGCGAGATGGGCCTGTACCCGCTTTTGCGCCGCCTTGTCGGCCCGCCGCGCCACGGTCTTGACCAGCGCCGGTTCGAGCAGCTTGCGTAACTCGAACACTTCGCGGGCCTGCTCCAGCGTCGGCTCGGCGACGAACGCACCGCGATTGGGATGCAGGGTAACGATGCCCTGATGCGCCAGTCGCGCCAGCAGTTGCCGCACGCGCGCACGGCTCACGCCGAACAACTCTGCAAGCCGGTCTTCGCCAAGCTTGGTGCCTGGTGGAAGCCGGTGCTCGACTACCGCCAGCATGATTTTTTCGTACAGGTTGTCGAGCGCAGGCATCGGAGGCAGTGCACCAGTGAAGAGGACAGATCAGGAAGCAGATTTTAATGGGTGGTGTTCGATGGCTCGCCCGGCTGGCACGTTGCGCCGCCCGCGATCGAGCCGTCGGCACGCCCGCACAACCCACGTTGCGCACCAATTTTGCGCCTCGTTTGCGCCTCGTTTGCGCCTCGTTTGCGCCTCGCGCACCGAAATAGTGTACAAAAAGTTAACTGAATTGTTGACAATATTATAATGTTTAGTACACAATTTAGCAATTGACCAGATACGTCCCAGACTAGGGTATGTGTCCGGAGCAGCAACACCGTCGTGCAGCCCGTCGCCAATGCAACGGCTTGCACTTGTCGCACTTGCACCTTTCGTTCCATTTTGTAGCCGGAGAATCACCCTGAAACTGCTGCTGGTCAACGGCAACCGTACCCAGGCCGTCACCGACAAAGTGCTAACCGAGGCGCGGCGCGTGGCGGCGCCCGGCACCGTGGTGACGGCCGTCACTGCGGCGTTCGGCATGGACATCGTCTTCAGCCACGCCGGCGATGCGATTGCCGCCCACGCCGTGCTCGACAGCCTCGCCAAACACCATCACGGCTGCGACGCGGCGATCCTGGCGATCTCGTTTGACTCCGGTCTCATGGCAGCGCGCGAGCTGCTGCCGATTCCGGTGCTGGGCATGACGGAGAGCGCGTTGCAGGTTGCCGCCCAACAGGGCAGGCGCATCGGGATCATCACCTTTGGCGAAGTCTCCCGCGCGCTGTATCAGGAGGTGCTCGCGCGCTACGGCGTGCTACCCGCGGTAGCGGGGATTCGCGTAATCGACATTGCATCAACCGCCGACTATCTCTCGGCGGACAAAATGGACGCGCGCATCATTGGTGAAGCCAATGCCCTCGCGGCCGCGGGTGCACAGGCTGTGGTGATCTGTGGCGCGGCAATGGCGGGGGTGGCGCAGCGGCTGCAGCCGGCAGTTGGCATGCCCCTGGTCGACGGCATCGCCAGCGCGGTAGCGCGCGCAGAAGCGTTGGTGGGAGCGGGTTTCCGGCCATCACCCCCGCTCAAACCGGCACAAACCGCTGGTCTGTCAGCCGAACTCGCAGCGCTTTTTGAGCGGACCTGATCGAGCCCACTCAAACTCATGGCCGACACTACCCCCTCGCCTCTCAAGCGCACCCTGATCACCAACGCGCGCGTGCTCACGCTCGACGATGATGACCATGAGTACGCCTGCGCCAACCTGTTGATTGAAGGCCGGCGCATCAGCGCCATTGGACCGGATGTGACGCATGCCGCGCCGGATCGTTTGATCGATGCGCGCGGCAAACTCGCCATGCCAGGCCTCATCAACGGCCACTTTCATTCGCCCGGCAACCTGATGTGCGGCGCGCTCACCGACATGCCGCTCGAATTGTTCATGCTGTTCGAGGTGCCGCCGCTGGCCTCGAACCACATTAGCGCGCGCACCGCCTATGTGCAGACCCTGCTCGGCGCCGTCGAAATGCTCAAGCTCGGCATCACTGCCGTCCACGACGACCCGTATCACAACCCCGAACCGTCGCCCGAGGTCATTGACGCGATCATGCAGGCCTACGCCGCGAGCGGCATGCGCGCGACGGTGTCGATCAATCATCCGAACAAGATCGAATACGAGAAGTACCCATTTCTCGCGCACTTGCTGCCACAAAATGTGATCGAACAAATGGGCCGCGCGCGCCTGTGGACGGCGCAGGAAATCGGCAGTCTCTATCAATGGTTTCACCAGAAGTGGCATGGCGCCGCCGACGGACGCCTGCGCATCGCCGTCTCCAACTCCGCACCGCAGCGTGTCACTAACGACTATTTTGGCATCCTGTCTGACTTCAGCCGCACGCACGACTTGCCGTTTGACATCCATATGCTTGAGACCAAATTGCAGCGGGTGCTCGGTCAGGAAAAATTTGGCAAGTCGCTGGTCAGGATGGTGAACGACCTCGGCTTCCTCGATGAGCGGATGCTGGTGATTCACGCCATCTGGGTGGACGAGCAGGACATGGCCCTGCTCGCCGCCAGCGGCTGCACGGTGGCGCATAACCCCGTGTGCAATCTCAAGCTGGGCAGCGGCGTGATGCCGTTCCGGCGTCTGCGCCGGCATGGCATACCGATTGCAGTGGGTACCGATGAGCGCAACACCGACGACACCACCAATGTATGGGGCGCCATGAAGACTGCCGGGCTGATTCACAAAATCACCGATCCAGACTACCGCGAGTGGCCGACCGCGCACGAAATCCTGCGCTGCGCGACCCGTGGCGGCGCGCGCGGCATGCGCCTCGATGGCACCAGCGGCACCAGCGGCACCAGCGGCACGATAGGCCAACTCACCCCCGGCTGTCAGGCTGATCTGATCCTGGTCGACCTCGATACCCTCCCGTTCACGCCGCTCAACGACTTGCGCCGTCAACTGGTGTTTTGCGAAAACGGCTCATCGGTCACGATGACCATGGTCGCCGGCACAGTCGTGGTCGAAAACGGCAGGGTGTTGACCGTGGATGAAGCGGCGCTCAAAGCCGAAGTGCGCGAACTGGCCAGTGAGACCTCGGCCACGCTGCAGGCCACCGAAGCCGCCGCACGCGAGCTGGAACCCTACTACCGCGCCATGGTGGCGCGCGCCGCTGCCGTTGATGTCGGCATGCAGCGCTGGGCCGGCCCGATGACACCTTAACTTCTCAATCCACCCCACATGCTCCCCACCCACGGACGTTTTGATTACTCGGCCATCACCGAGCGGCCCGCCTTCACCTGGCCGGGCGGCAAACGCCTGGCGGTCTACGTTGCCCTCAACCTGGAAGCTTATGCGTTTGGTGAAGGGCTGATCGAGGAAATCGCGACGCCCGGCCCCGGCCCCGCACCCGATGTGATGAACTGGTCGTGGCTCGAATACGGCAATCGCGTTGGCGGCTGGCGGCTGCAAAAAATGTTCGCCGACCTCAACCTGCCCTGTACCCTGCTGGTCAACGCCGAGGTCTACCAGCACTGCCCGCAACTGCCGCGCGCATTTGCTGCGGCAGGTGCCGAAATCGCAGCACACGGTCGCACCAATTCAGAGCGCCAGGGCAATTTGCGTGAAACCGAAGAAGCGCACCTGATCGCCAGCGCCACCGCGTCGATCGCGCAAGGCGCCGGCAGACGGCCTCAAGGTTGGCTCGGGCCCTGGATTTCAGAGAGCCGCGTCACGCCCGACCTGCTGCAAGAGGCGGGATACCGCTACGTGCTCGACTGGTGCTGCGACGATCAGCCGTTTTGGCTCAAGGCCCGCGCTGGCCAGCTTCTTGCTGTGCCTTATCCACAAGAACTCAACGACAGCAACACCGTGATTGGCCGGCGCGTCAACCCGGATGACTTCGCAGACATGATCGTCGACAACTTTGCAGAAATGCGCGCGCAAGCGTCGGAGCAACCGCTGGTGATGGGTGTCTCGTTGCACGCCCATTGCGCAGGCCAGCCGTTTCGCCTCAAGCATTTTCGGCGCGCGTTGGCGGCCATCAGCCAGGCGCTGCCCGATGTCTGGGTCACCACTGCCGGCGGCATCGCCGATCACTTCATTGCACAGCATCCCTGCACCACCAGCATCGCCAGCATCGCCAGCAACACCGGCGCCGCGCCCGCAATGGCGCATCAGAAGAGAGACCGCGTTACTTGATGTTCACTTTTTTTAAGGAGTTTCCCATGTCAGAAACCGATCTGGATCGCAGAAATTTGCTCACTGCAGGGGCCGCAACTGCGATCGCCGCTGGCGCCTTGCTCGCTACCGGCAACAACGCCGAAGCACAGCCGGCCTTGCCGCCCAAGCTCTCGACCCATGCGCTCGACACCTACACCGGCAAGCAGGCAGCCGGCATCCGCATCGATCTCTACCAGATTGATGGCGAGCGGCGCACACTGCTCAAATCCGTGCAAGCCAACGAGGAAGGCCGCGTCACCGCCAATTTGCTCGAAGGTGATGCCCTCAAGGTGTCGCGTTATGAATTGGTGTTCCATGTCTCCGAGTATTACAAACGCATCGGCGTGACGCAGACCAATCCCGAATTTCTCGATGTCGTGCCCCTGCGCATCGCGATCTGGGACGCCAAGCAGCGCTACCACGTACCGCTGTATTTCTCGCCTTGGGGCTACATGACCTACCGCGGCAGCTGACCTGTACGCACCGATCAAACCGATTCCATCTTCCCAAGGAGCTTCCATCATGGACAACAGCAACAACTCGCGTCGTGACTTTCTTGCGGCCGGCATCGCCGCCGGCAGCGCCCTCGTGGCTTCTACCGACGCCCCCGCCCAGGCACCCGCCGGTGGCCGCGTCACGGCCCACATCCTCGACTTGTACAGCGGCACCCCCGCCAGCGGTCTCAAACTCGACTTCTACGCGTACAACGGCGCCACCCCCGCGCTGCTCAAGTCAGCCGTGACCAACGCCGAAGGTCGTCCTCCCGAGGGGCCGTTGGTGCAGCCGGCCGACATGAAAACCGGGCGTTACCGCATCGATGTGCACGTGGGTGACTATTACAAGAAGATTGGTGCCAAACTACCGGGCGGCTACCACACCCGCTTGACCATGGAGTTCGATATTTACGACGCCTCGCAACCGCACCACCTGCCGTTCCAGATCACGCCGTGGACGCAATCGTCTTCGGTCTTGCCGGGCTGACGCCGCCGGTTTTTCCCATCCACCACCATTTCATCATCTGCCATCGTTTTTTCAACAGGAGAATTCAAGATGTCTTTCATCAAACGGCTTGCCCCATTGGCGGCAGTGCTGGCGTTTGCACCGGTGCTGTCAATCGCGCAGGACAAAGTTCGCCTCGCCGGCAACTTCGACCTGGTCCATTCGAGCAGTGTGGCGATGGAGAAAGTCTTCAAACCCGAACTCGCGCGGCTCACCAACAACCAGCTGCAGGTCGATTTGTTCCCCGCCATGCAATTGGGCGGCGCCAAAGAGAACGTCGATGCCGTGCGCGCCGGGTCCTTGTTGATGACCTATACCGGCGCCGCCTACATGTCGCGCATCGTGCCGGAACTCGAGGCGGTGAGCCTGCCGTTTCTTTTCCCTGGCCGCGAAGCCGCGTTCAAGGTGATGGACGGGGCAGTCGGCAAGCAGATCGACCAGAAGATGGCAGCGCAAAATTTTCTGGTGCTCGGCTGGATGGAACTGGGATCGCGCAACATCACCAACAACAAGAAGCCGATCAAAACCATCGAGGATCTCAAGGGCCTGAAGATTCGCCTGCAGCCCAATGAAACCCATCTCGCCACTTTCCGCGCACTGGGCGCCAACGCGTTGGCGATGGATGCCAAAGAGTTGTATTCGGCGCTGGAGCAAAAGGTGCTCGACGGGCAGGAGAACCCCTACCAGATCATCCGCGCCGCACGCTATATGGAAGTGCAGAAATACCTCTCCAACAGCGGCCACTTCTTTGACTTCATCGTGATTCTTGCCAACAAGAAATCGTTCGAGGCCTTGAAGCCCGAGCAACAAAAGGCGATCCGCGACGCCATGAACAGCGCCGTCAAGAGCCAGCGCGACAGCGCCGCCAAAGGCGACGCCGAAGCGCTCGACGAACTCAAGAAGAAAATGGAGTACACCGAAATCTCGCCGGCAGTACGCGAAGCGATGCGCAAAGCCACTGCGGGCGTGGTTGAAGATGTGAAGAAGCGCGCGGGCGCAGCACTGGTCGATAGCGTGCTCGCCGAAGTGGCCAAAATGAAATAAGGCAGCAAACCGGGCAGGCGTGCGTCATCGCCGGCCCGGTCAACGCAGGAGGGAATCCAATGTTCAAGACACTGCTTGATGGCGTCGACCGGCTGGTCTGCTGGTTGATCATGCTCGCCATGGCGCTGATGGTCGCCGTGGTGTCGGTGCAGGTGCTCTTGCGCTACGGCTTCAATTCGTCAATGGACTGGGCCGACGACATCGGGCGACTGCTGTTTGTGACATCCGTATTCCTGGCATTGCCGATCGCGGTAAAGCACAACGCCCACATCAGCATTGGCTTGTTGGTTGACCGGCTGCCGCCGTTGGCGCAGAACGGGTTGGCGCGCTTCGTCGCGCTGCTCTCTGCGGGCATGATGCTGGTGATTGGCTATTTCACCATCCGTGTGGCTGCCGGACAGTGGAGTGAGATGCTGCCGACCGTCGAAGTGACCATCGCGGTGTTCATGCTGCCGGTGGCACTAGGCACGTTTCACAGCGCCTTGCATTTGTTGCGCATTGTCTGGGTGGGGCCGCCTGAGCGCGCTGCACTCGGCGCGGAATAGGCGTACACATCATGAGCATTGGCATCTTCCTCGGCTTTTTGCTGCTTGGTGTGCTCGGCATGCCGATCGCGTTTTCGCTCGGCTTTGCGGCGCTGATTGCGCTGGCGTTGTCCCCCGACGGCTTCGCCATCATTCCGCAGCGCATGATGCATGCGGTCAATTCCTTCCCCTTGATGTCGATTCCGTTTTTTATTCTGGCGGGCGAGTTGATGGTCAAGGCCGGCATCGTCGAGCGCCTGATTGAATTGGCCAACGCGGTGGTCGGTCGCGTGCGCGGCGGCCTGGCACACGTCACCATGCTGTCGGGTGCGGGCCTGGCCACCGTCTCGGGCGCGGCGGTGTCGGACGCCAGCGCGCTCTCGACCATTCTTGGTCCCTCGCTCACCAAAGCTTACGACAAACCCTTCGCGTCGGCCATCGTCGCGGCGGCCGGCAATCTCGGGCCGATCATTCCGCCCAGTGGGGCGATGATCGTCTACGCCTTCATGGCCGGGCCGTCGGTGTCGGTCGGCGGCATGTTCATGGCGGGCGTGATACCGGGCATCATGATTACCGTCGGCTTCATGCTGATCTGCTCCTGGTATGTCGGCAAGCGCGGCTACCCGGCCACGGGCGAAGCGTTCAGCGTGCGTAACGTTCTTGCGCAACTGAAGCGCTCGTTCATCATTTTCCTGATGCCGGTGGTGGTGATCGGCGGCATCGTGGCCGGTGCATTCACCGCGACCGAAGGCTCGGCGATTGCGGTGGTGTATGCGCTGTTCATCGGCTTTTTGATCACGCGTACGCTCAAGGTGGCTGATCTGCCCGACATCCTGCTGCGCTCCGCCATCACGACGGCAATGGTGGGCGCGTTGATCGCGTTTGCTTCGGTGGTCACCTATCTGTTGACGATTGATCTGCTGCCACAGCAAGTCGCCACACTGGTGAAAAGCATCACCACCAGCCCGCTCGGCTACATGGCGCTGGTGGCGGTGCTGCTATTCATCGTCGGCATGTTCCTGGAATCAAACGCGGCCTACATCATGCTGGTGCCGCTGCTGCACCCCATCGCTTTGCAATACGGCATCGACCCGCTGCACTTCGGCTTTTTGTTCGTGCTCAACCTGGTGATCGGCATGCTTACGCCGCCAGTTGGTGTGGTGTTGTTTGTGGTGTGCGGTATCAACAAGATTTCGATGCGCGACATCGTGGTTGCCTTGTGGCCCTTCATCACGCTCATGTACGGCGTACTGGTACTGTGCATGCTGTTCCCGCCTCTGGTGACATGGTTGCCGCGCTTGCTCGGCTACGGCGCATAGATTGGCTCAAGCAGGCATGGACGCGATCCGCATTGGCATGATTCTGCCGTCGTCGAACACCGTCGTCGAACCGGTGGCCTGTGCGATGGTGGCCGGCCTGTGCGCCGGGTGGCCGGCCGATGCAGCACCGGTCAGCGTGCATTTCTCGCGCTTTGCGCTGACCGCCGTGCAAGTCGAGAACCCGGCTGCGGCTTACTACGATTCGGGCGCCCTGCTCGGCGCGGCGAAGCTGCTTGCCGATGCGCGCTGTCAGGTGATCTGCTGGAACGGCAGCGCCGGCGGCCTGGTCGGGTTCGAACGCGATCGCCAGTTGTGCCGTGAAATCACCGCGACGACCGGCAGCGCCGCCACCACCGCCAGTCTGGCCCTGCTCGAACAGTTTCGCGCCGCCAAGGTGGTGCGATTTTGCATGGTGACGCTCAACACGCCGGAAATGAACGCAACGATCAAAGCGCATTTCGCGGCTGAAGGTTTCGATTGTGCGGCGTCCACCGATCGCGCCGATATCACCGACAACTTCGCCATGGCCCAAATCGCTCCCGACGAGATTGCCACTGCCGCGCGAGAATGCGTGACATCGTGTGGTGCGGCCAAACCGGACGCAGTGATGGTGTACGGCACCAATACCCGCGGCGCGCCGGTCGCGTACCAGCTTGAGCAAGACCTCGGCATCCCGGTGTTCGATTCGGTTGCCTGGGGCGTATTCGGCGCATTGCGCATGGCAGGCGTCGACATCCATCCGCTCGCCCAGTGGGCGCCGCATTGAGCACGATCGAGTTCTGTTCTGAATTCTCACCCGTCAAACCTCACCACCCGAAGGACATCACCATGAAGCGATTGACCCATGTACTGACCGCCGCCGCCTTTGCCGTGGCGTTGAGCACGCCACTGGCGCAGGCCCAACAAACCGGCATGCGCGTGGCCGGCAATTTTTCCTCCAACGGCAAACACGTTAGCGTTGAGAAGGGCTTCTTCATCGCCTTGCCCAAGCTGTCGGGCATCGACTTCAATGTCAACTACAACACCATGGACGCGGTCAGCGTGCAGGCGGCTGATGCGCTGCGCCTGCTGCGCTCCGGCACCTTCGACGTGATGAGCGTACAGATCGGCATGGCCTCGCGCGATGATCCGTTTTTTGAGGGCGTTGACCTGATCGGTGTGTCGACCAACATGGCTGATTTGAAGAAAGCTGTGGACGCCTACCGTGACGTGTTCGACAAGCGCCTGCAAACGCGCTTCAACGCCAAGGTAATGACGCTGTGGCCGTTCGGGCCGCAGGTGTTCTATTGCAATCAGGCGATCAAGACACTGGATGACCTCAAGGGCCAGAAAGTGCGCAGCTTCACACCGTCGATGGCGGCGCTGATCCAGAATCTCGGCGCAACGCCGGTCACGCTGCAATTCTCCGAGGTCTACCCGGCGCTGCAACGTGGCGTCGCCAACTGCGGTGTGACCTCGCCCACCTCCGGCAACTCGGGCAAGTGGCCCGAGGTCACCAGTCATTTCCTGCCGCTGTCGGTGTCAGGTTCGGTGCAGGGGCATTTCATGAATCTGGACTACTGGAAAAAATTTAGCCCCGAGCAGCAGAAAAACATTGCCTCGCAGTTCCGCAAAATGGAAGACGAGTTGTGGGGCATGGCGGTGCGCGCCAATGACGATGCCATCAACTGCAACGTCGGCAAGGAGCCATGCAAGGAGAACACCAAGTTCAGCATGACCATGGTGCAAGTCTCGCCGGCAGATGAGAAGCGCGTCAAAGATGCGGTCAGCAAAGTGGTGCTGCCGCTCTGGAAGGCCACCTGTAACAAGGTGGACCCGAAGTGCTCCGAAACCTGGAATGCGACAGTGGGCAAGGTACGCGGCTACAAGATCGATTGAGCTCGCAATCTCACAATGCGCGAGCGTGCGCTCGAGACGGAGATCGAGACGCCTGCGCCAAGGATTCCAAAGCGCGGCACCCGCGCGCCGCGCACGCTGTCGATTAGCCAGAAAATCTGAACCACAAACAAGCCATGGGAGGCCGTCATGCCCGATAACCTGTTCTCGCGCTGGCTAGGCAAAGGCACCGATGTGCTGGTGATCCTGTCGGGCTGGTGGCTGATCCTGTTTTCGCTTGCAAGCTGTTTCGAAATGGTCTCGCGCAAGCTGTTTCAGTTCAGCTTGCAGGGCATTGATGAAATCGGTGGCTACACGCTGGCGGTGACCAGCGCAATCGGCTTCTCCTACACCTTGATCACGCGCGGGCACACACGCATCGATTTTCTGGTTTCCAAAATGCCGGTGCCGGCGCGCGCCGCGCTGAACTTTTTGGCGATGCTGACGCTCGCCCTGCTCGGCGCCTTCGCGCTGTATCGCGGCTGGGACGTACTGTCGGAATCGATTGAATTTCAAAGCACCGCCACCACACCGCTGCAAACGCCGCTGTGGATTCCGCAAGCGATCTGGTTTACCGGCTACGCCATGTTCGCGCTGATTTCAACCTACCTTGCCGCACATTGCGGATGGCTGTTGCTGCGCGGGCGCACCGCTGAACTCAACAAGTTGTACGGCCCGCAGACGCTTGAAGAGGAGATCGAGAGCGAAGCGGGCGATGTATTGAAGGATGCGCGTCAGGCCGGAGGTGCGTCATGATCGGCGCCACTGAAATTACGATTGGCTTCGCGCTGATGCTGGCGCTGATGTTCCTTGGCCTGCACGTTGCCACCGTGATGGCGGCAGTGGCGATGGCCGGTGCGGTGCTCTACCTGGGCAAACCGGCAGTATTCGCATTCGGCACCACGCTGTGGGGCGCGACCGAAGACTACGTACTGCTGTCGATCCCGCTTTACATCCTTCTTGGTGAAATCCTGGTGCGCGGCGGCGCTACCGACAAGATGTACCGCTCGCTCGCCGACTGGCTCAACTATCTGCCGGGGGGACTGCTACACACCAACATCGGCGCGTCGGCCCTGTTCTCTGCCGTGTCGGGCTCGTCGGTCGCCACCGCGGCGACCATCGCCACCATCGCCCTGCCCACGTTCAGGAACCGCAAGTACGATCAGCGCATGGTGCTGGGCTCGATTG
>JANPAR010000264.1:0-6622 GCA_031430015.1 Burkholderiales bacterium | reverse complement strand
CGCGCAACATCAGTTCGTGCAGGACTTTGTGTCGGCATGGAACAAGGTGATGAACCTGGATCGCTACGACCTGGCGTGATCCGGCGGCGGCGCAGCGGGCACGGTGCGCTGCGCCCGGCCCCTGGGCGCCTGCCGCGCAAGCAGTCGGTGGCGTGATCCGGTTATGACATCGTCATGCCGGACCGGATCATTCCACGCTATAGTTGGAGCTCGCACCCGCCCCGGACTCCGCCATGGACCAGATCGGAAAATTCCAGCTCGGAAAAATTCTCGGCCGCGGCGCCTCCGCCACCGTGTATCTGGCCCACGACACCTTTTCGGGAGAAGACGTCGCGCTCAAGGTGCTCAACCAGGAAGTGATCAAGCATCCCGAGTTTGGCCGGAAAATGACGGTCCAGTTCATGAACGAGGCCTCGCTGGCCGGCAAGCTATCGCACCCCCACATTGCCTCGATCCTCGAAGCCTCGGTCACGGACGAGTACGCCTACCTCGCAATCGAGTACGTGCCGGGCGGCGACCTGATGCGGCACATCCTGCCGGACTACCTGCTCCCGGCCGACGACGTTACCCAGATCGCGTTCAAATCGTGTGGCGCGCTCGATTATGCGTATCGCCAGGGCATCGTGCATCGCGACCTCAAGCCGGCCAACATACTGGTGGTCAGCGACACCAATATCAAGATCGGCGACTTCGGCGCCTCGTACCTGTTCAATTCGATGCACACGCAAATCGCCAACATCGGCACGCCCTTGTACATGTCGCCCGAGCAAATCAGGGGCCGCCCGCTGGGCTACAGCAGCGACATGTTTTCACTCGGCATCGTGCTGTATCAGTTGTTCACCGGGCGCCGCCCGTTCGACGCGCCCACGCTGGCCGAGATCGTTGCCAATACCGTTCGTGCGACGCCGGCCAGGCCAAGTTCCCTGCGCGCCGGGATCAGCGCGGACATGGATGACATCGTCCTGCGCATGCTGGCCAAGGAGCCCGCCGACCGCTACCCGTCCTGGGCCGACCTGGCGCTTGATATCGCCAAGGCCGGGCGCCTCGGCCGCCATCAAAGTGCCGTGCCCGACAGTGAAAAATTCGTCGCGCTCAAGGCCGTCCGCCTGTTGGGCAAGCTCGACGACGCCGAACTATGGGAGCTGGTGCACGCCGGCAAGTGGTCGCGCCTGCCGGCGCGCACGATGATCATGCAGGAAGGTGACCAGGGCGCGAGCCTGTTTTTCCTCGGCAGCGGCGAGGCCAAGGTGACCAAGCAGGGCCGGCTGCTCAACGTACTCAATGCCGGCGAGTGCGTCGGTGACATGTCGTACATCAAGGAGGGCGCCATCCGCCGGCAGGCCACGGTGGAAACCCTGACCGACGCCTTGCTGGTCGAGTTCGAACAGCCGGCACTCGACCAGGTCAGCGTGGAGTGCCGCTACCAGCTCTCCCTCGCGCTGATGCACTCTCTGGTCGACCGTCTCGTGCTCGGCGACGAGCGGCTGGTGCAGGCCGGTTGATCGCTCGCCTGATGCCATGCAGAAGCCACCGCGGCCCGCCAGCTCCTACATCTGCCGCACCACCCGCGTCCACAAAGCCGACTCGGCCCGCGCCAGGTTCAACAGTTCGGCCGGCGTGCCCCACTTGATGATCTGCCCCTGCTTGACGAGGCTCTCCTTGACTGCCGCATCATCGAGTGCAGCGATGATCGCGGTGCGATATTGCTCCGCGAGCGCAGCGGGAATTTTGGGCGCCCCCCAGATGGCGTACCACGGGTCTACTTCAAAGCCCTTGGCGCCCTGCTCCTGCAATGACGGAATGTCGGGAAAGCCGGGATGCCGCTCGCGCAGCGACCCGCCGATCAATTTCACGCGGCCGCTGCGCTGGTGCTGCACCGCCACCTGAACCGGCAGGAACATCGTCGGGACTTGCCCGGACAGCAGGTCGGTAAACGCCTGCGCCGCACCTTTGTAAGGCACATGCTCGAGCGAGATGCCCAGGGTCTGCTTGAGCAGTTCCATGCACAGGTGATGGTGGGTGCCGTTGCCGGGTGATGCGTAAAACAGGCCGGAGCGCGACTTGGCCCAGGCAATGAATTCGGCGAGGTTCCTGGCCGGTACCTCGTTGTGAACCGCGAGCACAAACGTCGATGACGACACCTGGGTGATCGGCGTAAAACCGTCAATCACGTCAAACTCGATGTTCTTGTAGAACAGCGGCAGCGTCAGGGTGGTCGCAGGCGCAATCAGCAGTGTGCCGGTGTCTGCGGACTTGGCAACAAACTCCATGCCGATCATGCCTGAGGCGCCCACCCTGTTTTCGACCACGTAGTTTGCATCGAGCCGTGCCTGCATCACCGGCCCGATGGCGCGCGCGATCAGGTCCGGCGTCGTGCCCGGCGTCACCGGCACGATCATGCGCACCAGTTTGCGCTGTGCGCGGGTGCTGCCGATGGCGGCCATGCCCGCAGCGCCAGCGGCGGCGAGAAACGTTCTGCGTGTCAGTGTCATATGCTCACCTTTGCAGCTTGCTCAGCCTCAAGTTTTTTGAGCATCTTGTTGCGTGCGAGATGCCAGAAGCGGCCGTATTCCTGCCAGGCCACATTGGCCGCCACTTCCTTGTCGTCCATGAAAGTGATTGTCCCCTGCGCACCGGCCAGCATCGTGGCCTGGAACTGCATGCGTGCATTTTGTTCAAGGTAAACGCTGCGGCCTACCGCCACCTGCAGGCTTTCCCCGACGACCACGGCGCCATGGCCGCGCATCAGCGCGGCAGGATGGCCGCCCAGTTTTCTGGCGAGCGAAGCCCCAAGGTAAGTGTCGCGCACCAGCATGTCGGTGCCCTCCTTGGCCTCGCGGATATCCCAGTTGGGCACGCCCTGCCCGATGAAGGCACCCATGTGGAAGATCGGGCGCATCGAGGTATTGGTGCAGCAGAACGGGATGACCGAGGGCGAGTGGTTGTGCACCACCGCCATCACTTCGGGCCGCGCCTTGTACACCTCGCCGTGGATGAAGCGCTCATTCACCGGGCTGCGGCCACGCGCATCGACCGGCTGGCTCTCCATGTCGAGCTCCATGAGGTCGGCTTCGGTCACCAGCTCCGGCGGCACCGCGGCGGCGATCCAGAAGCGCGCGGGGTTGCCGGGTGAGCGTACGCTGATGTGTCCATAGGCGTCGATCAGGCCGACCTCCGCCAGCAGGCGGTAAGAAATAACCAGGTCCTGGAACAAACTCATGTGTTGCCTCCCGTCGTTTTTGTTGGGCTCTTGTTCACTGGTTGCCGGATGTCGTCTCAATCAATCGACAACAATCTTGGCGCGCGTCACCACCTGCGACCACATCTTGAGTTCATTGCGCAGCAATGCATCGAACCTGGCGGGCGGCCCGCCCGCAGGCTCGATGCCCTGCTTCTGCATCGCCTCCTTCACTTCGGGCAGAGCCAGCAGACGACCGAATTCGGCATTGAGCTTGGTCACCGCTGCGACCGGCGTGCCGGCCGGCGCCAGCACGCCATACCAGGTTTCGACCACCATGTTGGCATGGCCCTGCTCGATCATCGTCGGCACCTGTGGGAAATTGGGTGCACGCTCGCGCCCCATCACTGCCAGCATGCGCAGCTTGCCGCTGTGCGTCAGGGCGGATGCGCTTTGCAGGGAGGAAATGCTCGCCTGCACATGGCCGGCCACAACATCGTTCAAGGCACCGGCGCTGCCCTTGTAGGGCACATGGACGATGTTGCTGCCGGTTTCCTGCTTGAACAGTTCCATCGCCAGTTGCTGCGAGCTGCCGCTGCCGGGCGAAGCGTAGTGCAGCTCGCCCGGCTGCTTTTTGATCTGGTCGACGAACTCGCGCAAGTTGGCCGCGGGAAATTTGGCGTTGACGACCAGGGTCATCGCGCTCGTGCCCAGCAGCGCGACTGGCGCGAAGCTTTTGATCGCGTCGTAAGGCAGGCGGTTGTTGGTGGCGGCGATGGTGTTGTGCGATGTGGCTGCGAACAGCACGGTATGCCCGTCGGGTGCGGCCTTGGCCACCGCTTCGGTGCCAATGATGCCGCTGGCGCCCGCCTTGTTCTCGACCACGACCGGCACGTTCCAGCGCTGCGAAAGCCGCGCGCCGAGCAGGCGCGCGAGCATGTCGCCGGTGGTGCCCGGCGTGTACGGCACGACAAACTGGATCGGCCCGGTGGGGTATTCCTGCGCAAGCGCGAGCGGCGACACCGCGCACGCGCACGCGAGACTGAAGGCAACGATGAACCGCACCGTCAATGCCCCGTCGCCACGGCCGCAACCTGCGCCGGATTTTCAGGTGGCTGCTGGCCGCGCCAGACGATGTGCATGTCCGGGCGCAGCAAGATGAGATCGAAACCATACAGATCGCGCGCTACCTGATCCGGCACATCGAGCACCGTCAGCGGCGCACCATGAGATCGGATCGCCAGCTCAAGGGCACCCGTGTGCGCCTGCGTGCGGCCCAGCCGCAGCAGCGTGTAGCCCTCAAGCGGAAGCTGGTCCTGCAGGGCCGAGCCGTCATTGAGCCAGACGTGCGGCAGGCGCGCACCCGGCCAGGTGCTGGGCACGTAGTCACGAAACAAATGCTCGGGCCCGCCGGGGATATCCATGATGATCGGGGAGTCCACGTAGCGATAACCGAGCTCGGCCCCGTGCATTTCGTTAGTCTTGCGCTGCTCGACATTAGCCACGCTGGCGAGGGTGTCACGGTTCTGCCGGCCCTCGGGCGTGTTTTCGGTAATGTTGGCGCGGACCATCGAGCGCCACTTGCGCCGCCCGATCGATGCATAACGCGAGGCGCCGACATTGCGCTCACCCACCTGGCGTCGCTCCTGCTCGTAGGCGTCGAGCAGCTTTGGCCCGCCCCAGCCGCGCAGGGTGGCGGCCAGCTTCCATGAAAGGTCTATCGCATCGCCAATGCCGGTGTTCATGCCCAGCCCCCCGGTCGGAATGACCAGGTGTGCCGAGTCGCCGGCGAGGAACACGCGCCCGTCGCGGTAGCGGTCAGCCAGCAGCAGGTTCTGCCGCCACGGAAAACACGACAGCATCTCGTAGCGCACCGGAAAGCCGATCACTTTTTCAAACTGCTGTTTCATTTCCTCGTCGGAGCCGACGGTCGAATGCAGGGTCCAGTGGACGGTGGAGTCCTGCATGATGAGGAAGCTCGCGTTGGCGTCGGCGACGTGGTAGTGGCGTCCGCGCCCCGGCCCGTTGCCCAGCGGCAGGCGCTCGAACAACTCGTCGCAGCGAAACAGGGCCTGGCGGAATTCGGCCATCGCACCTTCGCCGCGCAGCCCGATGCCGAGCTGCTTGCGCACGGGGCTGGTGCCGCCATCGCAGCCGGCCAGGTAGGCAGCGCGAATTGTTTCCGTTTTGCCGCCACATCGCACTGTCGCACTCACGCCTTCTGCGTCCTGCTCGAAGGAAATAAATTCAGTGCCGAAGCGCACAGCGACGGACGGCAGACTCTCCGCCACTGACTTGAGCAAAGGTTCGAGCGTGTACTGCGAAATGAGTTGATAGGGCTCGAGCGCGCCGGTGCCGTCATTGGTGACGCGGCCATTCGCGCGCGCCTCGTCTACCGAGGGGTAGCGCAGGCGCAACAGCGGCGGCTCCTTCAGGTTCAATACGACATAGACGTCCATCGGGCAATCGCCGCGCAGGCCGGCCTTGCGGATTGGATCAGCGAGGCCAATGCGCCGGTACAGTTCCATGGTGCGCGCATTGGCCCGCTCCATCTTGGGCAGGAACTGCGGCGCATCCTTCGCCTCGATCAGCACGCAATCGATGCCGCGTTTGCCGAGGTCGATGGCCAGGGTGAGCCCGACTGGCCCGCCACCGACGATGAGAACTTCGTGTTTTTTCATTCGCAATCAAACCAGATCAGTGTTGAACGGCGCATGAGGAAAACGCTCTGCGCCCATGGGGCGCGTCGCGCCGCACCATAGAAGAGAAGCGAAACAGGTCACGCCACCAGAGCGAGGCGCGGCGCAGCGCCCTTGCCGCGCACTTCTGCCTCCTCAAACTCGGCAGCGGCAATCGCGCGATCGAGCGCCGCACGCAACTCCTTGGCTGTCGCCAGCGTCAGCTCGACCCCCGCGCGCGCGCCGGCATCGAGGCTGGTGTTGATGAAGTCAAGCGTAATGACATCGCCCAGCGGCGCATGGCGCGCGTGATCATAGGCAACCACCGTCTGCGTCAGCGGAAACCACGCGTCACCGCGCTTGGCCATGCCCTCGGCGCGCGCAATCTCGATGATGGACGTGCACATATCTGCGCGCCCTACTTCGCCAGATGTTTGCCGAAAAACGCGAACACCTTGCCCCAGCCATCCATTGCCTGCTCGGGCCGGTAGAGCGGCCGGTGCCAGTAGAAGAAACCATGGCCTGCCCCGTCGTAGCGGTGAAACTCGTGGGCCTTGCCGTGCTTCTTGAGCTCGGCCTCGTGCAGGTTCACCTGCTCGGGGCTGGGCGCACGGTCGTCATTGCCGAACAGGCCGAGCAGCGGGCAACTCAGATCCTTCGTCATGTCGATCGGCGCGACTGGCGTCTTCGCATTGAGTTCTTCCTGGCCCATCACGACGCGGCCGCCCCAGAGATCAACGCAGGCGTCAACGTCGTTGCGCTGGCT
>JANPAR010000263.1:0-21727 GCA_031430015.1 Burkholderiales bacterium | reverse complement strand
CCGCCCGCGGCGTGGTGCGCGCGGATGAGCTGGATCACGGTTTGAGCACCCTGCTCTCCCCGGATACGCTGGCACGAACAAGCCAAGCCGCCTGCCTGATCGCCGATCTGATGCACGAGCATCGGCGCTTCCTGATCGTGGCCGATTACGACTGCGACGGCGCCACTGCCTGCGCCGTCGCGCTCATAGGCTTGCGCGCGCTCGCCACGGCCTCCGGCTCGCGCGCGACGGTGGACTATCTGGTGCCGAACCGCTTCAAGTTTGGCTATGGCCTGACCCCGGAGATCGTGGCGCTTGCGGCAGTCCACGCAGCGGGCAAGCCTGATCTCATCATCACCGTGGACAACGGCATTGCCAGCGTTGAGGGCGTTGCTGCCGCCAACGCCACCGGCATGCGGGTTCTGGTCACCGACCACCATCTGCCCGCTCAGCATTTGCCTGAGGCGGCCTGCATCGTCAACCCGAATCAGCCGGGTTGCACCTTCGCCAGCAAAAGTCTCGCAGGCGTCGGCGTCATGTTTTATGTTTTGCTGGCCCTGCGCAGTGAATTGCGCAAGCGAGGAGCATTCACCGCGCCTGAGCCAAATCTTGGCAGCCTGCTCGATCTGGTTGCACTCGGCACCGTCGCCGATGTGGTCAAGCTCGATCAGAACAATCGCATTCTGGTCGCGCAAGGCTTGAAGCGCATGCGTGAGGGAAAGGCCAGCGCAGGAATCGCGGCGCTGTTCACCGTGGCCGGGCGCGATGTGCGGCGCGCCGCCAGCTTTGATCTGGGCTTCGCCGCGGGGCCGCGCCTCAACGCCGCCGGGCGCCTCGACGACATGTCGCTCGGCATCCAATGCCTGATCTCGGAAGACTTCCATGCGGCTTTGCCCTTGGCACAAAAACTCGACGCCCTCAACCGCGAGCGGCGCAGCATTGAGACTGAGATGCAGGAAAGCGCGCTGGCCGCCCTCGACGCAATTGACGTCGGTGAGCGCTACACCCTGAGTCTGTTCAATGAGACATGGCATCAGGGGGTGGTTGGCATCGTCGCCTCACGCCTCAAAGACAAGTTTCACCGGGCGGCTTTCGTGTTCGCGCCCGGCGAAAACGGCGAGATCAAGGGCTCGGGCCGCTCGATCGGTGCCTTGCACCTGCGCGACTGTCTCGACCTGGTGAGTAAGGCGCACCCCTCATTGATCCGGCGCTTTGGCGGACACGCAGCGGCGGCCGGGCTGACGCTGGCGCAAGATGGCTTCCTGCTCTTCGAGCGTGCATTCGAGGAGGCTGCACGCAGCATGATGAACGCTTCGGACCTTAACGCCGAACGCGCTACAGATGGCCCTGTGGAAGCCGCCTATTTGACCGTGCCGGTGGTGCGCACCCTCAACGGCGAAGTGTGGGGGCAGGGCTTTCCCGCCCCCGTCTTTGACGACGTGTTTGAGGTCACGTCACAACGTCTGGTCAAGGACAAGCACGTCAAGCTCGCCTTGTCAAAGGACGGCAGAAAATTGGATGCGATTCAGTTCAATGCAACTGCCCCCCTGCCACCACGTGTGCGCATCGCGTTTCGCGCCGGGATTGATGAATTCAATGGCACAGCAAAGGTGAGCCTCTATGTGGAAGCTTGGGAGACCGCTTGAGCTCGTGCGCCGCACTGCCTGTCCAATGGCAACCAGGCTCAACAATCACTGCCTCGAAGTATCCCGGCCAGCCGCATTGGGCAGCTTTATTGCAGGGCCGCCCGCTATAATCTTTCCTTCGAAAATCAGCACAGCAGACCCACCATGGAAGCCGAACACCTCAACGCTCTCGCCGCCCAACTCGCAGATCTGAAGGCACGCAACGAAGATTTGCGGAGGTATCTTTGACTTCGATACCAAGTCTGCACGCCTGATCGAACTTGACGCGGCGCTCGAAGACCCGGCGCTCTGGAACGACCCAAAACGCGCCCAGGAAATCGGCCGCGAGAAAAAATCCCTCGACGCCACCGTCGGCACCCTAGGCAAGCTCACGCAAGGCCTGGCCGATTCGGGCGATCTGTTTGACCTCGGCAAATCCGAAAGCGACGACGATACCCTGCGCGCCGTCGCCACCGATGTCGCCGGCCTCGAAGCGATCGTCGCCGACCTCGAATTCCGCCGCATGTTCTCCGGCGCACTTGACGCCAACAGTTGCTTCATCGATATTCAGGCCGGTGCGGGTGGCACCGAAGCTCAGGACTGGGCCTCGATGCTGCTGCGCCAGTATTTGCGCTACTGCGAGCGCAAGGGATTCAAGCCCGAGATTCTCGAAGAGTCGGCCGGTGAGGTTGCCGGGCTGAAGTCCGCATCAATCAAGGTAATCGGAGACTACGCCTACGGCATGCTGCGCACCGAAACAGGCGTGCACCGCCTCGTGCGCAAGTCGCCTTTCGACTCGGCTGGCGGCCGTCACACCTCATTTGCCAGTGTGTTCGTTTACCCCGAGGTCGATGATTCGATTGAAGTCGACATCAACCCCGCCGACCTGCGCATCGACACCTTTCGCGCCTCCGGCGCCGGCGGCCAGCACATCAACAAAACCGACTCGGCTGTGCGCATCACGCACATCCCGACCAACATTGTCGTGCAGTGCCAGAACGACCGCTCGCAACACCGCAACAAGGCCGAGGCGATGGCGCAATTGAAGTCACGCCTGTACGAACTCGAACTGCGCAAGCGCCAGGCCGAGGCTGACACGCTCGAGGCTTCCAAGACTGACGTCGGCTGGGGCCACCAGATCCGCTCCTACGTGCTAGATCAGTCGCGCATCAAGGACTTGCGCACCAATGTCGAGATCAGCAATACCAAGTCAGTGCTCGATGGAGATCTTGATGCCTTCATCACTGCAAGCTTGAAACAGGGTATATAGCAGTACAGAGGAGAAAACCCATGTTTTTTCATTCATTGCATATACAGCGTTTCAAGAGCCTGGCAGATGTCCATCTGGAAAACCTGACGCCTGCCACCGTGCTGGTCGGCCAGAATGCAGCCGGCAAAAGCAACATTGTCGAAGCTATCAAGTTCCTGGTCGATGCCTTGCGTGATGGGCTTGACAATGCGATCACGACCCACGAAGGCATCGAGGTAATCCGGCAATTCTCGAAAAGCAAGCCCTACGACATCCGTTTTCGATTTGAATTCAAGGATGGGCATTACGAACTGATTATCGCCAGCAGGGACCGTTCCTACTACGTCAAAAAAGAGTCTGGCTCTTGGCACATGCCGGCACGAATCGCAGACAAGGGTACTGAGACCTTGCGCCTGCAATTTGATCGGGACGCTCAAGGTGTGATTTCATTGAATGAAAATTTGGCCAATTTCGGCTTCGCGCGCCGCAAAACCGCGGTGCAGAAAAATGAATTGGCTTGCAGCGCCATGCCCTTCTTCCCGCTGGAACGGCGAGCATTCGGCTTCCTCAACTTGTACCCGAATACCTTGCGCACACCACATCGCCCGGACCGAGATACCCAGCTCAAATCGAATGGCGAAAACTGGGCGTCCGTCATCAAGTCCATGCGCGCCAGCGAGCGTGGTCGCGCCGCGCTTGACATCATCATCCGCACCATGATGAAAGTAATGCCCGGTCTTGAAGAAATTTCCGTACGCAGCGTTGGCGGCTACCTGGTTCCGCAGTTTTTGTTTCGAGATAGCCCAACGTCTGCCGCGCATTTTTTTGATCCGGTGCAGCTGTCTGATGGCACCTTGCGCGTATTCGGCCTCTTGCTGGCGCTCTACCAGCAGCCACGTGCTGCCTTTATCGCCATCGAGGAGCCTGAACAAAACATCAATCCCGCAGTACTCGGTTTACTGGCTGATGCGATCAAGGAAGCATCGAAAACCACGCAAATTCTGGTAACGACGCACAGCCCTAACCTTATCGACCATTTCACAACGGACCAGATACGTGTTGTGGACATGAAAAATGGCGAAACCATTGTGGCCCCGATTCGCGCCTCACAAATGAAAACGGTGCGGGATCGCTTGATGTCGATTGGCGAAATCATGTCGCTCGACGGATTGCAACCTGAGTTGGCATAAATGATTTCGGTGCTGCCGCTGGTTGAAGGAGAAGGTGACGTTGAGGCCGTTCCCGTTCTGCTTCGGATGATTTGCGCTGCTCACAAACGCTATGACGTTGACATATGCAGGCCGCACCGGCGTGGTGACATTCACAAGGTACATCGCCGGTTTCACGACTTCCTCCATGCCGGTTTGAATGAGGCACAGCGGCTGCTTTGGATAATGGATTGTGACGATGGCTGCCCGCTGGAGTGGCTTGCGAAACTGGAAAAGCTGATTCAAGACAATCCGCCAAGTCCGCAGTGCCACCTGAGGTTTGCCTTCATTGTGCGTGAGTACGAATCGCTCTTTCTTGCCGAGCAAACCGCCGCAAGAGAGAAGCTGTTGATAGAGGGTGCGTTTCCCGCAAACGTTGAAGCTATCCGCGGTGCCAAAGAATGGCTGTCAGCCGCAATGCCGGCAGGTCGCGCCTACAAGGAAACACTGGATCAGGCTGCGATTACCGCCCAACTGAACCTTACGGTATTGCGGCAGAAATCCCGCAGTTTTCGCCATCTGGAATCCGCTTTTTTGAGTCTCATATGACCAACCAACCCGCAGTTGCCACCTCCGCCGACGAAAACCAGATCATCGCCGAGCGGCGCGAGAAGCTTGCCAAGCTGCGCGCCGCCACCGCAGCGCAAGGTGGCGTCGCGTTCCCGAACGACTTCGCACGCGCCGACTACGCCGCAGCCTTGCACAGCGCGCATGAAGGCGCGACACGCGAAGCACTCGAAGGCAAGCAAATCAGGGTCGCGCTGGCCGGCCGCATCATGCTCAAGCGCGTGCAGGGCAAGGCGAGCTTCGCGACGATTCAGGATGGCAGTGGACGCATTCAGCTTTACATCAACAACGAAGGCGTGGGTGAGGCCGTCCACGAAGCCTTCAAGCATTGGGACCTCGGTGACATCGTCGGCGCTGAAGGGGTGGTGTTCAAGACCATGAAGGGAGAGCTCTCGGTCAAGTGCACCGCGCTGCGCCTGCTCACCAAGTCACTGCGCCCGCTGCCGGAAAAGTTTCACGGCCTCACCGACATGGAAGCGCGCTACCGCCAGCGCTACCTCGACCTCATCACCAACGATGACTCGCGCAAGACCTTCATGGTGCGCTCGCAGGTCGTCACCGCGATCCGCGCCTTCATGGTCGGCAAGGGCTATCTCGAGGTTGAGACACCGATGATGCATGCCATTCCCGGCGGCGCGGCGGCCAAGCCGTTCAAGACCCATCACAACGCGCTCGACATGGAGTTGTATTTGCGCATTGCGCCCGAGTTGTACTTGAAGCGTCTCGTGGTCGGCGGCTTCGAGAAGGTATTCGAGATCAACCGTAACTTCCGCAACGAAGGTATCTCAACACGGCACAATCCCGAATTCACCATGATGGAGTTTTACGAGGCCTATCGCGACTACCGTTACCTGATGGACCTCACCGAAGAAATGTTCCGCTCGCTCGCTACGCAAGTGCTCGGCCAGACCCTGTTTCCGTATCAGGGCAAAGAGATTGATTTCGGCAATCCCTTTGACCGCCTCACCATCACCGGCGCGATCAAAAAATATGCGCCTGAGTACACCGACGCGCAATTGGGTGACCTGGCTTTTCTCAAAGCCTGGCTCGACAAACGCGGCGCCCTGCCGCCCGGCACGCCAGGCATCGGTTCCATGCAACTTGCATTCTTCGAAGAGACCGCCGAAGCGCAGCTCTGGAACCCCACTTTCATCATCGATTACCCCGCCGAGGTCTCGCCCCTCGCGCGGCGCAATGACCACAACCCGGAGAGCACAGACCGTTTCGAACTTTTCATCGCCGGACGCGAAATTGCCAACGGCTTCTCCGAATTGAACGACCCGGAAGATCAGGAAGCGCGCTTCGACGCACAAGTCGCGGCCAAGGAAGCTGGTGACGAGGAAGCCATGTTCAAGGATCGCGACTACATCCGCGCGCTCGAACACGGCCTGCCGCCGACGGCGGGGGAAGGCATTGGCATCGACCGCCTCGTAATGCTGCTCACCAACGCTCCGTCGATTCGCGATGTGATCCTGTTCCCGCAATTGCGCCGCGAAGACTAGCGCACCTGACGCGTCAAATGCCGGCGAGTCAATCGCCAGCTCTGGATGCTCAACAAATTTCCTTTTCCTCCGGCCATCTATGAGCGAACTTCAACACGTCAAGTTGTCCATGCTCGACCTGGTCGCCGTGCGCGAAGGCGGCACCGTGGGCGATGCACTTCAGATCGCCCTGCGCACGGCGCAGCACGCAGAGTCGCTCGGCTTCGTGCGCTACTGGGTGGCCGAACATCACAACATGCCGGGCATTGCCAGCTCGGCCACCGCGGTGATCGTCGGGCATATCGCCTCGGGCACGCGCGGCATTCGCGTCGGCTCGGGCGGCATCATGCTGCCCAATCACGCGCCGCTGGTGGTGGCGGAAGCCTTTGGCACTCTCGCCGAGCTGTATCCAAACCGCATCGACCTCGGGCTGGGCCGCGCGCCTGGCACGGATCAGATGACCATGCGCGCGCTGCGCCGGGATCGCGCCGAGAGCGAAGAAGATTTCCCGCGTGACGTGGCTGAGTTGCAGCATCTGCTGGGGCCAACCCAGCCGGGCCAGCGCCTTGTCGCCATGCCGGGGGCCAACACCAATGTGCCGATCTGGCTGTTGGGTTCCAGCCTGTTCTCCGCGCGCCTCGCTGCGGCACAGGGTCTTCCCTACGCCTTCGCATCGCACTTCGCGCCGGGTCTGTTGATGCAGGCGCTCGACGTGTATCGCAGGGAGTTCCAGCCATCGGCTGTGCTCAAAGAGCCCTACACCATGATCGGTGTGCCGCTGATCGCCGCCCCGACCGAAGCAGAAGCCGACTACCTCGCCAGCAGCACTTACCAGCGCATCCTCGGCATCCTCACCGGGCGGCGCGGCCGCCTGCAGCCGCCGGTAGAAAACTTCATGGCGCAACTGCACCCACAAGACCGTGCGGCAATCGCCGACTTTCTGGCGGTGGCCGTGATCGGCTCGCCGGAGATCGTGCGCGATGGATTCGCTCAACTCGCACGTGCGACCAGTGCCAACGAATTCATGCTGGTGTCCGATGTGTTTGACCCGGCGTTGCGGATGCGCTCGATGGGGATTGCGGCTGAGGTGGTCAAGGGCTGAACGCAAGCGATAAGAGGTCCAGGCAGCGCGCTGTAAGCGGCCTGCAGCGACTACGTCTTCACCCGCCGATGCGCCGCCTGCAACGCCGGCAGCACCACCCGAAAGTTCGCGATCAGGTCTTCCGCCGTCTCCATCGCCTGCGGAAACCACACGGCATACACGCCCCATCGCTCCGGTGAGGCCGGCATGATTTCCGTAAAGTCGCCCTCGCCCACCTCCCAGACCAGGCCCGCCTGCGAGCCGTCCGGTGCCACTACGAAGCCATCACCACTCTCCTCGCCAAGGAAGGGCGTGATTTCTCCGAGCACCCAGCCGTCGATGAAGGTTTCCGGCAGCACCACAAAGCCGTGATACACGGGGGAGCCGGCGGGTTTGGCCAGAAAGGCTGGCTTGGACGGGTCGGCGGATTTGGCAGCAGAGTTAAGCACCAGCGAGCGGGATTTAGTCATGTGCTCAGCTTACCAAATCTCATTCGTGACTTATAGATCACACAGTGATAAGCTTGTGAAATGTTCGAACTGCGCCACTACCTCACAGCGACAAGTCAAGACGTATTCGAGACTTGGCTCAATGGTGTGCGTGACCTCCGGGCGCAAGCGGCCATCCTGGCACGGCTTGACCGCCTCGAACTCGGCAATTTCGGCGACACCAAGCCGGTTGGAGAAGGTGTATCTGAACTGAGAGTAGATGTTGGCGCAGGCTACCGCGCGTATTACGCCCGGCGCGGAAAAACGGTCTTGCTGCTGCTATGCGGTGGCGACAAATCATCGCAGAACGCAGACATCAAACGGGCCATCAAATACCTGCGTGAATTCGACCAAAGAAAATCATGAAAGGAATGTCATGACGACCCTCACTGCATCGCACCGGCACCAAGTCATCGAACGCCTGCGCACCCGCCCCAAACTGGCAGCAGCCTACGTGCAGGCAGCGATTGATGCAGGCGACCAAGCCGCATTGCTGCTCGCCTTGCGCACCGTAGCCGAAGCTCGCGGCGGTATGAGCATGGTTGCCGAGAAGACCGGCCTCAAGCGTGAAAGCGTGTCACGCGCGCTCTCTGCGACCGGCAACCCACGGCTGTCAAGTCTGAATGCCATTTTGAGTGCGGCGGGACTGCAGATGGCGGTAAAGCCTGCTTGATCGCTGGATAGATGAAGCGCTCAATGTTTGAGGGGCTGCACTGCAAGAAGTTAAATCCGCAAGAACGTTGGTGGGTGCAGGTTTAGGGAGGATTCGTGCTATCAAAAAAATGAACCAGTCCCCTTGCCGTCAAAAGAAGGAAGGGCTTTTGGTTGTTCATGAAAACACCTCCCCTTCCTCAAAAATCAGTCGCGCAAGTACCTCTGGGCGGTCCATTTGATGCACCTCTTCGATTCTCGCGCGGTGTCAACTGTTGTGCGGTGAGGAGCAATGCGAGACTTGCCAAAAACATCGACACAGCAATCGACGGCATCTCCGCTGCTGCAAAAGCAAAGGAAAAGAAAAAAAGCACTCCACCAACGCAAAGTAGAGAATTGACCATCAGCCACCTTCCCACTGGCAACTTTGATACTGGCACATGGTCGTAAAACACGCCGAGGCCAAGCACGCCGCAAACTAATCCTAAATATGCTGTGGATTGCACTATCGCAGCCTGGGTAGGTCCTTCATTGAGAACTGGCCCAAGAATCAATTCTCCCAATTCAAACGCTTGAATAGCGCAGGCGCACCACATCACACAATCAAGCAATGTGCGCCAACCGCGACTCGGCTTTCGATTCCCAGTTGCCTTCACGGTCATCGCAGAGGGTTCGACATCAGCAGATTCAAATTTGCCGAGACGCACATCACACGTCCCCACACCACGCTCAACCCTCAAGCCACTTCAAAATAGGCTTCCACTGCTCCACATCCTGCTCCACCCGCGCCGGATTGAGATCAAACAGCGTCAACCCGCGCGCCGCAAGCTGCACATAGTTCTGCGTGTTGCGCAGGTTGCCGAGGATGGGCAGGCCGAGGCCTTCGAGGAAACGCTGCAGTTCGTCGTATGAGCGCGTGCGCGAATCGACGCGCATGCCGACTACGCCGACCAGTGCGTCGCTGTCGCGCACTGCCTTGTCGTTGGCGAGCGCTTCAAGAAAACTCTTGGTGGCGAGGATGTCGAGCATCGAGGCTTGCAGGGGCACGATGACGCGGTGGGCGCTTTTGATGACGGTGTCGAGCAGCTTGCCGTGCATGCCGGCCGGTGTGTCGATCACGGCGTGCGTGGTGCCTTTGGGCGGCTTGGCAGGTTTGCCGGCTTCGATATCCCAGCTTTGGATCGGTGGCACGGTGGCGGGGCGCATCTTGAGCCACTCGCGCGCGGACTGTTGCTTGTCGACGTCGCCGAGCATTACCGACTTGCCGCGATTGGCGAAATAGCCGGCGAGGTTGGTGGCGATGGTGGACTTGCCGACGCCGCCCTTGGGGTTCATTACGACTGTGACGTGTGCCATGTTTTGCTCTCCGCTCAACGTAAAATGCCGGGTTGCGCTGTGCTGCCGCCCGCTCTTTGATTCGGCTCCGGGTCGGCTTCGATTCGGTCTTGATGCGACTTCGGTTCGCGCCGCGCCGCCGCGCTCATTTCACTCTGCCGCAGGCAGCTAACACGGCAGTTTTATCACACTATGATCCGCCTCCAGAACCTTACTTTGATCCGTGGCACCAAGCCGCTGCTGCAGGGCGTCGATGTCGCCATCAACCCGGGCGAGCGCGCCGGCCTGATCGGTGCCAATGGCTCCGGCAAGTCGAGCCTGTTCGCCTTGATGATGGGGCAGTTGCATGCCGATGGCGGCGACTTCGATATTCCGAAGCATTGGCGCATGGCCCATGTGGCGCAGGAGACACCGGCGCTCGATCGCAGCGCAGTCGAATATGTGATCGACGGCGACACCACGCTGCGCGGACTCGAAGCCGAGCTGGCCGCGCTCGAAGCACAAGACGCAGCGCACGATGACCACGAGCGGCACGCGATCGAGGGCGAGCGCATCGGTGAATTGCACGGTTTGCTGGCCGATGCCGACGCCTACACGGTGCGCTCGCGCGCCGAACAGTTGTTGACTGGTCTTGGATTTTCCCAGGAGCAGATGCTGCAATCGGTCGCACATTTCTCCGGCGGTTGGCGCATGCGCCTCAATCTCGGCCAGGCGCTGATGTGTCCCTCCGACCTGCTGCTGCTCGACGAGCCGACCAACCACCTCGACCTCGACGCCATCATCTGGCTGGAAGAGTGGCTCAAGCGCTACACCGGCACGCTGATCATCGTCTCGCACGACCGCGATTTTCTTGATGGCGTGGTCAACGTGATCGTGCATATCGACCAGTGCAAGCTCAAGCGCTATGGCGGCAACTATTCGCAGTTTGAGGTGCAACGCGCGATGGGCTTGGTGCTCAATCAAGCGACCTACGAGAAGCAGAAGCGCGAGCGCGACCATTTGCAATCCTTCATCGACCGCTTCAAGGCCAAGGCGTCCAAGGCCAAGCAGGCACAGAGCCGCATGAAGATGCTGGCCAAGATGGAAGACCTCGCACCCATCCATGCGTCGTCGCCGTTCTCCTTCGAGTTTCGCGAACCGGCCAGCAGCCCGAACCCGCTGCTGGTGCTGGACGGCGCGGACGCCGGCTACCAGCTTGGAAATGGATCAGGGCATATGCCAGAGAATGGCTCTGGGAGCGCCTCACAAGGCAATGCCGCGCCAGGAACCGCTACCAGAGCGGCTGACAGCGCATCCAAGGTGATCGTATCGGGCATCAACTTCTCGCTGCAAAACGAGCAACGCATCGGTCTGCTCGGCGTTAACGGCGCAGGCAAATCAACGCTGATCAAAACCATCGCGGGCGAACTGCCGCTGGTCAACGGTGTCGCACATTTCGGCAAGGGCCTGGTGATTGGCTACTTCGCCCAGCACCAGGTCGAGATGTTGCGCCACGACGAATCACCTCTTTGGCACATGAGCAAGCTCGCACCGAATGTGCGCGAACAGGAATTGCGCAACTTTCTGGGCGGCTTCAACTTCCCCGGCGACATGGTGATGAGCTCGATCAAGCCATTCTCGGGAGGCGAGAAGGCGCGTCTGGCGCTGGCACTGATCGCGTGGCAACGCCCCAACCTGTTGCTGCTTGATGAGCCGACCAATCACCTTGATCTGGAGACGCGTGAGGCACTCACCGTGGCGCTCGCACAGTTCGAAGGCACGCTGGTGCTGGTGTCGCACGACCGTCATTTGCTGCGTGCCACTACGGATCAATTCATGATCGTGGCTGAGGGCAATTTGCAGGAGTTTGACGGCGATCTGGACGACTACCGCGACTGGCTGTTCAAGACCAAGCTGGCCAAGCCAGATGACAAAGCGGCGGCCTCTGCCACGAAAGCACTCGCGAAGCAAGAGTCAAAACCAGTGCTCAAGGTGGCCGCGACATCGGCAGCGCCGGCAGCACCCGCGCCCCTGCTCACCGCAGCGCAACGCCAGGAACAGAAGCGCCGCGCGGCCGAGCAGCGCCAACAACGCTCCTCACGCGCCAAGCCTCTGGAGACCCGCATCAAGCGCCTTGACGAGCAGATCGCCAAGTTGACAGCGCGGAAAAAAGCCATCGACGCGCAACTGGCCGAGCCATCCATCTATGACGACGCCAGCAAAGAGAAACTCAAAACCCTGGTGATGGATCAGGCCTATCTCGCGAAAGAGCTGGCGCAGTTGGAGAGCGAGTGGCTCGACAAACAGGCCGAGCTGGAGTCCTTGCAGGCAGCCTGATGGGTTACAAGGAGTTCACGGATGAGTGAACGCACGGATGATCGCCGCTACTACGGCCTCGACGCCCTGCGCGGCTTCATGATGATGTTGGGCATCGTGCTGCATGCCGCCCTGCTCTACCTGGCTGCGCCGCCGCCGGCGATTCCGATGCCCACCGACCGCAACAACTCGGTAGTGTTCGATCTGATCTTCAATTTCATTCACGACTTTCGCATGCCGGCGTTTTTTGTCCTAGCTGGCTTTTTCACGTCGCTGTTGGTCGAGAAACGCGGCGTGCAAGGCACTCTGAAGAACCGCGTCAGCCGCATTCTGTTCCCCCTCCTGGCCGCTCTGGTGCTGATCCTGCCGCCCACCGTGCTGCTGATGTCGGACTTCATGCTCAGTCTGCACTTTGGCACCCATGAGCTGATCCCGAATCTCGCCCAGCTCAAGATTCTGGGAGAAGAAATCGCTGCCAAGACCGGGCAGCCCGCAGGCCGCCCGCCGATCGCGCACTTGTGGTTTCTGTACTACCTGTGCATGTTTTATCTTTTGCTCGCGCCGCTGCGCTGGCTCGTGAAGAAAAGCCGGCGCCTCGATGCGGCGCTGGCGCGCGTGCTGGCCCAGCCGACGACGATAATCGCGCTTTCGCTTTGGACGGCGTTGACCCTGTGGCCCTTCAAAGGCGGCCAGGTACATGAAGGTTTTGTCTATTTCACGCCGCACCTGCCGTCCCTGCTCTACTACGGCACGTTTTTTGTGCTGGGCTTCGGCTTTCACACGCATCGCGCGTTTCTCGATACTGCCGCGCGCTACGTCTGGACCATGGCGACGCTGGCAGTGCTGCTCTTTCCCCTCTCGACCGCGCTGAGCGCGCTCGACAATAACGCGCGCGGCGGCAGTGCGGAACTGCACGCCTACTCGGTGCTGGCCAACGGCCTATGCACCTGGGCGCTGATCTATTTTTTCATCGGCGCCGCGCTGCGCTTCTTCGATCGGCCGTCACCCTGGATCGAATACACCTCGCAGTCCGCCTACTGGGTGTTCCTGATCCACATGCCGCTGGTGTGTCTGGCCGGCTGGTGGCTGCTGCAGTTTGATCTGCACGCGGTGTTCAAGTTTTTGCTGGTGTGCGCGTTCACGTCGGTGATTGCCTTCCTGACGTTTCACTACGGGGTGCAGAAGACCTGGATCGGCAGCTTTCTGCACGGGCGACGGCTCAATTTGGTTTGGCCGTGGTGCGACCGGCGCTCAGCGGTGCAGCCCGCCGCTCCGTGAGGTAAGCGCGCAGGCCCCGCCTAGACCTCGACGCCCTGTGACTGCAGGTATTCGTCGTAACTGCCCTTGAAGTCGACGATGCCGCCATCCTTCATCTCGATGATGCGATTGGCCAGGCCATTGACGAACTCACGGTCATGCGAGACAAACACCAGCGTGCCCGGATATTTTTCGAGACCGATCTGCAGTGACTCAATCGACTCCATGTCCATGTGGTTGGTCGGCTCGTCCATGAACATCACGTTGGCGCGCGACAGCATCAGCTTGCCGTAGAGCATGCGGTTCTTCTCGCCGCCGGAGAGCACCTTGACTGATTTTTTAATGTCATCGCCGGAAAACAGCAAGCGGCCGAGGGTGCTGCGCACGATCTGGTCATCGTCACTGGCAGCCTTCCAGTAACCGATCCAGTCGGCGAGGTTCAGGTCTTTGGCGAACTCGGCTTGCGGGTCCTGCGGCATGTAGCCGGGCTTGGCGTTTTCGGCCAGCTTGACGGTGCCGCGCGTGGGCTTGAGATCGCCCGCAAGGCAGCGGATCAGCGTGCTCTTGCCCGCGCCATTGGCACCGATGATGGCAACACGCTCGCCGGCCTCAATGGACAGGCTGATTTTCTTCAGCACCTCCACTTTGGACTCGGGATAGGTGTAGGCGATCTCGGTCGCCACCAGCGCCAGGCGAAACAGCTTTTTATCTTCTTCAAAGCGGATATAGGGGTTGACGCGCGAAGACGGCTTCATGTCTTCGACCTTGATTTTCTCGATCTGCTTGGCGCGCGACGTCGCCTGGCGTGCCTTGGATTTGTTGGCCGAGAAGCGGCGCACGAACTCCTGCAAATCGGCGATGCGGTCCTTGGCCTTGGCGTTGGCTGCCGAAATCAGCGCCTGCGCCTGGGTCGAGGCCAGCATGAAATCATCGTAGTTGCCGGGGTAGACCTTGATCTGCCCGTAGTCGAGGTCGGCCATGTGGGTGCAGACCTGGTTCAGGAAGTGGCGGTCGTGGCTGATGATGATCATGGTGCTGTCGTAGGCGTTGAGCACGTCTTCGAGCCAGCGGATCGAGTTGATGTCGAGGTTGTTGGTCGGCTCATCGAGCAGCAACACGTCAGGTTTCGAGAACAGCGCTTGGGCGAGCAGCACGCGCAGTTTCCAGCCGGGGGCCACTTCGCGCATCGGGCCGTTGTGCAGGGCCGGGTCGATGCCGGCCCCGGTCAACAGCGAAGCGGCGCGCGCTTCTGCATCGTAGCCGCCGTACTCGGCGTATTTCGATTCCAACTCGGCGGCGTGCATGTAGTCGTCGTCCGTCGCGTCTTCGTTGGCGTAAATCGCGTCGCGCTCGGTCATCGCGCGCCACATCTCGACGTGGCCCTGCATCACGACGTCGAGCACGCGCTCGTCTTCAAAGCCGAATTGATCCTGCTTCAATTTGCCGAGGCGCACGCCGGTTTGCAGCATGACTTCACCGGCGCTTTGTTCCAGATCGCCGCCAAGGATTTTCATGAAGGTCGATTTACCGCAGCCGTTGGCGCCGATCAGGCCGTAGCGGTTGCCGTCGGCAAACTTGATGCTGACGTTTTCAAACAGTGGCTTGGCACCGAACTGGATTGCGATATTGGCAGTCGATAGCATGAAAATTCCGGTGATGCGGATTTAAAAACGACGGTTACTTGATGGATATGTCGCGGTCGGGCGGCAGCGTCTTGGCGCCCTCGCCGATCGTGCGCTGCATGATGACGCTATCGACCCACTGCCCAAATTTGAAACCCACCGCCCTGAGCGTGCCGGTGCGCTTGAATCCGCAGGCCGCGTGCAGCTTGATCGAGCCCTTGTTGGCCGAGTCGCCGATCACCGCGATCAACTGCCGCGCGCCCGTCTTGACACAGCCTTCGATCAAGGCGTCGAGCAGGGCGCGGCCCACACCACGCCCCACAAACTCCTTGTGGACATAGACCGAGTCTTCAAGCGTGTGGCGGTAGGCGGGGCGGCTGCGATACAGGCTGGCATAGGCGTATCCCACCACGCGGCCATCGAGCTCGGCCACCAGATAAGGAAAGTTGCGGCTGATCACATCGGCACGGCGCTGCGTCATCTCGTCGATGGACGGCGCGAGCAATTCGAACGATGCGAGGCCATTGTGGACGTGATAGCCGTAGATCTCGGCAATTGCGGCCATGTCAGCGGCTTTGGAGGGGCGAATCAGAGGCAAAGTCATTCAGATGCAACGCGCAAAAGGCCATGTTCGCTGACAGGGATTGCACATCACTCGTTGCCCAGCCCCATCGCGATGCGCACATCGCGCATGGTCTCTTCGGCGAGCTTGCGCGCCTTGTCGCAGCCGTCTTCGAGAATGTTTTTCACCAGGGTTGGGTCATCCAGATATTTTTGCGCACGCTCGTGCATCGGCGTCTGCTCGGCCAGCACGCCGGCAATCACTGGCTGTTTGCATTCGATGCAGCCGATGCCAGCGCTCTTGCAACCGGCCGACGCCCATGCACGCGTCTTGTCGTCCGAATAGACCAGGTGCAATTGCCAGACCGGGCATTTCTCGGGGTCACCCGGATCGTTGCGGCGCACGCGTGCCGGGTCGGTCGGCATGGTGCGGATTTTTTTCTCGACTGACTTGGCGTCTTCGCGCAGGGCGATGGTGTTGTTGTAGGACTTGGACATCTTCTGCCCGTCCAGGCCCGGCATGCGCGAGGCCTGCGTGAGCAGCGCATCGGGTTCGACCAGAATGATCTTGCCGCCGCCCTCGAGATAGCCAAACAGGCGCTCGCGGTCACCCATCGACAGGTTTTGCGCTTCCGCGAGCAGCGCGCGGCCTGCTTCAAGTGCGCCATCGTCGCCGGTCTCCTGATACTTGCTGCGCAGATCCTTGTACATTTTGGCGCGCTTGCTGCCCAGCTTCTTGACCGACTCCTCGGCCTTCAATTCGTAGCCCGGCTCTTTGCCATAGAGATGATTGAAGCGCCGCGCCACTTCACGCGAGAACTCGATGTGCGGCACCTGGTCTTCGCCCACTGGCACATGGATCGCGCGGTAGATCAGGATGTCGGCTGCCTGCAGCAGCGGATAGCCGAGAAAGCCGTAGGTGGTGAGGTCCTTCTCCGAGAGTTTCTCCTGCTGATCCTTCTCGGTCGGCACACGCTCCAGCCACGACAGCGGCGCCATCATCGACAACAACAGATGCAGCTCGGCGTGCTGCGGCACGCGGCTTTGCACGAACAGCGTCGCCTGCGACGGGTCAATGCCCGAGGCCAGCCAGTCGATCACCATTTCGTTGGTGTTCGCACCGATGACGGCAATGTCGTCGTAGTGCGTGGTCAGCGCGTGCCAGTCCGCGACGAAAAACAGGCAGGGATACTCGTTCTGCAGCCGCACCCAGTTTTTGAGGACGCCGTGATAGTGGCCAAGGTGCAACGCGCCGGTGGGGCGCATGCCGGAGAGAACGCGGTCAGCATACATAGGAGGTCAACCCAACAGAAAATTGAAAGGGGTCATCAAGGCCCCGAGAGCCATTTGAAACACCGTGATGATCGGATTCATCCAATAATTGAGCAAGCGGGTGGCGGCCAGCCCCATCACCACCAGAAAGCCAAACGGCTCGATGCGCAGCAGCCAGTTGGCTTGCGTGATGGGCAACAGGCTGGCCAGCATGCGCCCGCCATCGAGAGGCGGTAAAGGAAAAAGATTGAGCGCGGCCATCACAAAATTGACCATGATGCCGGCTTGCGCCATGCGCACGAAAAAAGCCTCGTCCATACCGATGACTGCGAGCACGACGAGGACGAGCGCCCACAACACCGCCATCGCCAGGTTCGCGCCCGGACCGGCGAACGCCACCCATAACATGTGCTGCTTCGGTTTGCGCAAATTCATGATCATCACCGGCACCGGTTTGGCGTAGCCGAACACGAAGGCGCCACTGGTCATGAAGTAGAGCACCAGCGGCATCACGACCGTGCCGATGGGGTCGATGTGCTTCAACGGATTGAGGCTCAGCCGCCCCTGCAGCGCGGCAGTCTGGTCGCCAAAATATCGCGCGGCCCAGCCGTGCGCGACCTCATGCAGGGTGATGGCAAACAGCACCGGGATGGCATAGACCGCGATGGCCTGGATGACAGAATCATTCACGGCTGGATTTTATCCACGCGGCGGGTTACGCACGATGATTGGCCTTCCCTATTCGGGTCACACCGCAACATCGTCGCGTGCCACCACACCCACATGCGCCAATGACCCGGCGCCTTCACGCACCAGCACCGGCTCGCCCTGCGTCATGTCGATCACCGTGGTGGGATTGACGCCGCAGGGTCCACCATCAATCACCAGATCGACCAGATGTTCGAGGCGCTCACGGATATCGTTTGCATCGTTGAGTGGTTCGTCGACACCAGGCAACAGCAACGTGGTGGACAGCAGCGGTTCATTCAACTCGGCCAACAGGGCTTGCGCGACCAAATGATCGGGCACGCGCAGGCCGATGGTGCGGCGGCGCGGATGCGCAAGCCGGCGCGGCACTTCACGGCTCGCTTCGAGCAAAAATGTATAAGCCCCCGGCGTGGCGTGCTTGAGCAAACGGAATTGCGCGTTGTCCACTTTCGCGAAATTGGCAATCTCGGAGAGGTCGCGGCACACCAGCGTGAAGTGGTGCGTCTCGTCCACTTCGCGAATGCGGCGCAGGCGCTCGGCAGCGGCCTTGTCGCCGATGTGGCAGCCGAGCGCGTAGCACGAGTCGGTCGGATACACCACCACGCCGCCGCCGCGAATGATGTCGGCCGCCTGGCGGATCAGGCGCGGCTGCGGATGGGTCGGGTGAATCGAGAAGAGTTGTGCCATAAAAAATGGGGGCTGTGCGCGCAGCCATGCGCGCACGGCAGTCTATGCAGCAGTCAGCGAAGCAGTCAAAACCAGTCGTGCCAGACCGGCGTGAGGTCAGCCGGTAGCGGCGGCAGCGCGCCCGGCTCAACATGGCTCTCGCCGGGACCGTGATAGTCGGAGCCACGTGATGCGAGAAAGCCGTAGCAGCGTGCGACTTCGGCGAAATGGTCGTATTGGGACGCGCTATGGCTGCCGGTCATCACTTCGATGCCGCGCCCGCCGAGGTCTTTAAACTCGGCGAAAAATTCATTGAGTTGCGGCTGCGAGAGTTGCTTGTAGCGGCCGGGATGCGCCACCACAGCGACGCCCCCTGCTGCGCGAATCCACGAAACCGCTTCGGCCAACGTGGCCCATTGGTGCTGCACAAAGCCGGGCTTGCCTTCGGTGAGGTAATTGAAAAACGCCTGATGCGTGCTGGTCGCCTTGCCCGCTTCAACGAGAAAGCGTGCGAAGTGGCTGCGCGACAGCAACTCGGGGTTGACAGCGAATTTCTTCGCACCTTCGAGTGCGCCGGGAATGCCGGCGATCTCCAGGTCGAGCGCCATGCGGGCAGCGCGCTCGTCGCGGCCGCTGCGGATGGCCTTGAGACCTTTGGAAAGCACTGGATTGGCCGGATCAATTTGCAAGCCGACGATATGGATGGTGGTGTCACTGGCGGAGCGAGGTTTGCGCACCGAGTCGGCCGCAACGGGCGCGGGTGCCACCACATTCGCAGCTAGCGTCCGGGGCGTCCAGCTCACCGAAATTTCCACACCATTGATGAAGCGCATGCCGAGCGCCTCAGCGGCAGCGCGCGCCTCACCGAGCGCTTTGGTCTCGTCGTGGTCAGTCAAGGCCCACACATCCACCCCGCCGGCTTTGGCGCGCGCCGCGACTTGGTGCGCTTGCAACAGTCCATCAGAGGCAAGCGAGTGCGAATGCAGATCGACGTTCAGTTGGGCGTTCATGGGCTTGGCACCCGGGGCTGGCTCGCGGGCTGCTGACCCTCGGACCGTTGTCTCGCCGGCAGTTCACCTGGAACAGTTGCAAGAAATGCCTCAATCAACGCCGCCAACTGCTCCGGCTGATCGTGTTGCAACATGTGGCCGGCGTTGTCGATGGCGGCTTCCTTCACATTCTTGAAATGGGTCAGGCGCTCGCGGTACTCATCCGGCGTGATCCACTTGGTCAGCATCTCGGACTGGTTCGCACTCACGCACAGCACCGGCGCGGTAATCGCCTCCCAGCAGGCATGCGCTTCTTCGACGCGATACAGCGTGGCATTGACAATCTTGTGCGCGGGGTCGGCAAGCAATTCGACTTGCCCATTCACCTCGTGACCCCAATGCCTCGCGAGAAACGCTGCCCGCTCAGGGGTCAGGCGCGGATTGGTCTTCTGCAAACGCTCGGCCAGCGCGGCGAAATCCCTGTAGGGCTTGAGCGTCGGCTGGTTGGCGATCTGATCCATGAACAAGCGAAAGCGCGCCGGCGCTTCGGCGGCCAGGGTAGCGCGCATGCCAAAGCCTTCGAGATTCACCAGAGTGCGAATGCGTTCCGGGCGAATCCCCGCGTACAGACAGGCCACGTTACCGCCAAGACTATGCCCAACCAGATCGACCGGCGCATCCGGTGAGTAGTGACGCAGCACCGCGTCAAGGTCAGCGAGGTAATCGGGGAACCAGTAGTTGTCAACGTGCGACTTGTAAGTCAGCCCGTAACCGCGCCAGTCAGGCGCGATAACGCACCAGTCACGCTGGAGCGCATCGACCAGAAATTGAAACGATGCCGACACATCCATCCAGCCATGCACCATGAACAGTTTGGGGTGCGATGCATCGCCCCAAATGCGGATGTGATACTTGAGTTCGCGGACGGAAATGTATTCGGAACGGCTGGGCTTCATCGAGCACGGGAGGTGTCTGCGCAGCGGCAACTTGGGAGACGAAATTGCGCGGCAGGCACTATTGTTTTGCAATGCAGCATTTTACTCTCTTGCGAGAGAAAACCTAACGGCAACCGCGCCCGCCACCGTCGTATTCCGTACCTCGCACCGCGCCGCCCGCCGCGCCCAGTGCGGTGAAGAATTCGCGCGCACGCCCGCCGCCGAACAGGCTGCCGAGCCAGCCGCCGGCTATCGCACCCCAGAGTGAACCTGCATTGGCATTGGACTGGCATGGGTCGGCCATCTTGCCGCCGGCGAGCGCGCCGACCGCCGCACCCATCGCAACGCCACCCAAACGATTGCCCGCCTGCGTGCCGATCAGGCCGCCAATCAGCGCGCCGGTGACCTGGCCCTCTTCGCGCGCTTCGCGTGAGGTACGTGTCGAGTAAGGCGGATATGGTACATATGGCGGCTGCTGTTGCTGCCGAGGAACATTGGCCTGTGAGCCGCTCCCAGAGCCATTCTTCGGAGCATCACCAGACGCGTCATCAGATGCGGTACCGGATGTTGCACCAGCGGCACCCGGGGTGCGGACACCGACACGTTCGGTCTCTTCACGTGAGGTCTGCGGTGGCCGCCCCGCCACCGCCGGATGCGTATCGGGCGAACTGCCCCAGCGCTGGTTGTAGTAGGTGGTGCCCGCGCGATTGGTTTGATCGCCGCTCTCCAGCCCCGGCACCACCCAGTAGGTCACGCGTCCGCCACTGCCGGTCTGGATCGACACGCAGCCTGATAGCGCGCCCGCTGCACAGAGCAGCGCGATCAAGACAAAACGCTGGAGCGGAAGGCGTATCATTTATTGTCAGGAGACAGGTGCAAGCGCACAGGCATAAACACATGCCGGCAACCGCAGCACCAAGCGTGCAATCAAAAGCGTGCACTCAAGAATGGATAAGAATATGCAAGATCAATACGACTCACTCTACAACAACTTCCGCTGGCACGTGCCGGAACATTTCAATATTGGCTGGGAATGTTGCGGCAAATGGGCGCATGACCCCGGCCGCATTGCACTGTTTCACGAACTGGACTCGGGCGAGCTCCACAAGTGGACGTACAGCGAATTGCAGCGCGACGCCAACCGGCTTTCGAATGCCTTGGGCGCACGCGGCGTGAAGCGCGGCGACCGCGTCGCGATTTTGCTGCCACAGGGACCGGAGACCATCATCTCGCACGTGGCCCTGTATCAAATGGGCGCGGTGGTGATGCCGATGTCGCTGCTGTTCGGTCCCGAGGCGCTCGAATACCGCTTTGTGCACAGCGGCGCTGTGGCGGTGATTGCCGACCCCGCCGCGCTGCCGGCCATTGCCGAGGTGCGCGACCGCTGCCCGAATCTCGTCAGCATCATCGTCACCAGCCACCATGCACCTGACCTCAAGGGCATCTACACACTGGGCTGGAATGTGTTGCTCTCGAATCAGTCAACCGAATTCACCGCCGTGCAGACGCGCGCCGATGACGCGGCGTTGTTGATCTACACCAGCGGCACCACTGGCCCGCCGAAGGGGTCGTTTGAGCCACACCGGGTGTTGATCGGCAATCTGCCGGGCTTCGTCGCGTCGCAAAACTGGTTTCCAAAAGAGAGTGATGTGTTCTGGTCACCCGCCGACTGGGCATGGACGGGCGGGCTGATGGATGCGCTGCTGCCGACGCTGTATTTTGGCCGTCCCATCGTTGCCAATCTGGCGCGCCAGCCAC
>JANPAR010000262.1:0-13138 GCA_031430015.1 Burkholderiales bacterium | reverse complement strand
GCCGCGGTGCCGATCGCCAGCACTTTGAGGCGCTTGGCTGCGACCTGATCGGCAATGCCGACTGCCGGGTAGAACATGAACGAGACGCGCCCGGCCATCACTTCAATCAGCGCCGGACCATTGCCCTTGAAGGGCACGTTGAGCATCTGCGTGCCGGTGGCGCTTTCGAGCATGGCGCCGGCGAGATGCGAAGAGCCGGCGTGGCCCGAGGTGCCGTAGCTGACCTCATCTTTTTTGGCTTTGGCAAGAGCGAGCAGCGCCTGCATGGTGTTGAATGGCGACTGCGGGCTGGTGACGATCACCATCGGCAGGTTGGCTGCATTGCTCACCGGCGCGAAGTCTTTGAAGGGGTCGTAATTGACCTTGCTGTCGACCAGCGCGTGGTTGACCAGCAGCGAAAGCGAGGAGAACAGAAGGGTGTAGCCGTCGGGGTTTGACTTGGCGACATACTCGGTGGCGGGGATGGCGTTGCCGCCCGCCCGGTTTTCCACCACCACGCTTTGGCCGAGCGTCTGGGTCATGTCCTGCGCGATGACCCGGGCGATTACGTCGGTCGGGCCGCCGGCCGCAAAGCCGACGATGAATTTGACCGGCTTGGCCGGATAGGTCTGCGCGTGCAGGCTGCCCCCGGAGATCAGGCACAGCGCAGCACAGGTGAGTGCAAACAGCTTGTTCATCTAGGGTTCTCCATTGTGAAAGAAACGCGTGGCCATCACCTGGCAACGTTTGATCAGGCGCGGTTCATCCGGGCCGTAGTCGGCCACTGCATTGTGGATGGTGCCGAAGTCTTCCCACAACAACACGTCACGCTCGGCCCACTCGAAGGTGTATTGGTATTCGAGTTTGGTTTGGTGCGCGAACAGGAATTCGAGGATGGCGTCGCTCTCCTGCTGCGGCAGTTCGTTGATGCGCATCGAGTAGCCGGGGTTGGCATAAAGCACCTTGCGCCCGGTGAGCGGATGGGTGAGGAAAATGGGGTGCGACACCGGCGGCTTGGCCTGGCGCTGCGCCTCAGTGAGCGGGCCGCGGCGGCTGCCCGGACGCTCGCGCATCTTGTCCCAGAACTTGGCGAAGTCGTGCAACACCGTCATGCCGTCGAGTTTGGTCTTGAGTTCAAGCGGCAGCCCGTCGTAGGCGGCGTGCATGTTGCAAAACGACGTGTTGCCAAGCGTGCGCCCGTCGCGGCGCGGAATGCGCATGCCGTAGAGCACATTGGCAAAGGCGATCTGGCGGCTGTAGGACATGTCGGTGTGCCAGTCCTGGCCGGCATCCGACAAGCCCACTGGCTTGCCGTTCTCGACCATGTTCGAGAGGACCATCACCTCGGGCAGGCCCGGCTCCTGATACGCCCCGGCGACATTGACTTCGAGATCGCCCAGTTGCGCGCTGAAGGCTTTCAACTGTGCGGCGCTAAGTGTCTGCGCCGGAAAGCGCAGCACGCCGTAGCGGCCGAGTGCTTGCATCACCGTGGCGAGCGCGTCTGCCGAAAGGGTGACAGACAGATCGAGGCCTTCGATGGTGGCACCTAGTGTCGCGCCGGTCGGCACCACGGTCACCGCTTGCTGCGCACGCTTTTCTGTCATCTGCATGATGGTGCTTTCTCCATCGTCTGTTTTGCAGCGCTCATTTTAGCGAACGATTCACGGTTACTATGCTGCGCCTCCCATCATTCTTCGCCTCATGAATCCCGCTGCCAATCCTGCTGCCGACATCCCGCTAGCCCCGCCCGCGCCGCCATCTTTGCCGCCGCCTGCGGCGCCGTCCGCCCCGCGCCCCGGTTCGGCCTTGCTGATGCCCATCGAAGCGCTGTGCGCGGTGCTTACCCTGCTGATCGTCGCCTTGCTGTTGCTCGGCGTGATCGCGCGCTATGTGTTTTCCGCGCCGATTGTGTGGATCGACGAGGTGATTTCGATCTCGTTTTTGTGGGTGGCGATGCTGGGCTCAGTGCTGGCGATTGACCGCAACGAGCATTTGCGTCTGAACGTGTTTGTCGAGCGCCTGTCGTCCGGCAAGAAGGCGTTTGTGCAAACGCTGGCGCTGATGGCGGTGGCCGCGTTTCTCGCCTGTCTGCTGTGGCCTTCGATTGAATACGTGCAATCGGAGTGGATGATCCGCACCGCCGCGCTCGATCTGCCCAACGGCTTTCGTGTATCGGCCATCAGCACCGGCATCGCGCTGATGCTGGCGCTGGTGTTGCGCCACGTGGTGGCAACGTCTTCGTGGCGCGATATCGCCATCGCTGCGGCAATCGTCATCGTGATTGGCGGCACCTGCTGGCTGCTCTCGCCCGCGTTGCAAAAGGCCGGCAACTGGAACATTCCGCTTTTCCTGATCGGCTTCGTCGCTGCCTGTCTGATCGCCGGGGTGCCGATTGCATTTTGCTTCGGCATCGGCACGCTGTGCTTCATGGGCTTTGGCACCACGATCCCGATGGAGACCATGGTCAACCGCATGGACGAGGGCATGTCGAGCCTGGTGCTGGTGTCGGTGCCGGTGTTTGTGCTGCTCGGCTGCGTGTTGGATGCCACCGGCATGGGCAAGGCGATCATCGACTTTCTCGCCTCACTCATCGGTCATGTGAAGGCCGGCATGTCCTATGTGTTGCTCGGCTCGTTGTTCATCGTCTCGGGTATTTCAGGCTCCAAAGTCTCCGACATGGCGGCTGTTGCCCCAGCGTTGTTCCCCGAGATGAAGCGCCGCGGCCACCAACCGAAAGAGATGATCGCCCTGCTCGCCACCGGCGCGGCGATGGCCGACACGGTGCCGCCGAGCATCGTGCTCATCGTGCTTGGCTCGGTGGCCGGCGTATCGATTGCGGGGCTCTTCAACGCCGGGGTGGTGATCGCCATGGTGCTGCTGGTGGCGCTGGCGGCACTGGCACGCTGGAAGGCGCGGCACGAGAAAGTCGATGGCATCAAGCGCGCGCCGCTGTCGCTGATTCGCTCGACTTTCCTGATTGCGGCCCCGGCGCTGCTGTTGCCGTTTCTGATTCGCGGTGCCGTGGGCGGCGGTGTCGCCACGGCGACCGAGGTCTCGACGCTGGCCGTGCTCTACGCCATGCTCACCGGCATTTTTCTCTACGGCGGCATCCGCTTGCGCAAGTGCTACGACATGCTGGTCGAGACTGCCGCGCTCACCGGCGCGATCCTCATCATTCTCGGTACCGCGCTCTCCATGGCGTGGATGATTGCGCAGTCGGGCGTGGCGCAACAACTGGCCACCTTCATGACCACGCTGCCGGGCGGCTGGGTGACCTTCATGGCCGTCACTATCGTGGTGTTTCTGATCCTCGGCTGTTTGCTCGAAGGCCTGCCGGCGATTTTGCTGCTTGCGCCGCTGATGTTTCCGATTGCCAAGAAGCTCGGCATCAACGACGTGCATTACGCGATGGTGGTGGTGTGCTCGATGAACATCGGCTTGATGATGCCGCCGATCGGCGTCGGTTTTTATGTGGCCTGCCGCATCGGCGATGCGCCGCCGGATGAAGTGATGGGCGCGATCTGGCCGTACATCGCGGCGTTGATTGGCGGCCTGCTGGTGATCGCGTATGTGCCGTGGCTGTCGACGGTGGCGATTTGATATTTGCGCCAGCCTGGAGGCAATCTCGCCAGGCACGATGAATACACTGGCGGATGGGGTTCTGCGCTGATCGAAATTGCGAGAAAGTGAAGTCGGCCCGAAGTGATCTGCTCTGCACGGGTGGCGCCTGAATCTTGCTCCCCTATACTTCCCGCTCCTTGTCCGCTTCGACACGGCGCCCTGTCGTCTGCGCTGGCCTTGATGCAATCAACTTCATGCCCGACTCCACCATCGCGCCAAAATCGCCACGCCCCTTCGCCGGCCTCGTCGTCATCGAACTCGGCCACAGCGTCGCCGCTCCCTTTGCAGGCCAAATCCTCGGTGAGCTGGGTGCTGAAGTCATCAAGATCGAAAAAGCTGATGGCGACGACGCGCGCAAGTGGGGGCCGCCGTTTTGGGAGGGCGCGTCGGCGTTTTTTCAGTCGCTCAACCGCAACAAGCAATCTGCCGTGTGCGACTTTCGCAATGAAGCGGATCGCGCCGCGTTGACCGCGTTGATCGTTGAGCGCGCCGATGTAGTGCTGCAAAACCTGCGGCCGGGGCAGGTGGAAAAACTGGGTCTCGACGGCCCCACGCTGCTGGCGCTGAAGCCTTCGCTCATCTATTGCAATCTCGGCGCCTTCGGCAGCGAAGGCCCGCTCAAAGACCGGCCGGGTTATGACCCGCTGATGCAGGCGTTCGGCGGCATCATGAGCACGACCGGTGAGCCAGGCCGGCCTTCGGTGCGCGTCGGCGCATCGATTGTCGATATGGGTACCGGCATGTGGGCGGTGATCGGTATCTTGACGGCGCTGCACGAGCGCGTCACGACTGGCCGCGGGCGCGTGGTCGATGTGTCGCTCTATGAAACGGCGACGACTTGGGTTTCTTTGCTGGCGTCGCAGTTTCTCGCGAGCGGCATGCTGGCTGGCAAGCAAGGATCGGGTGCGCCGGGCATCGTGCCTTACAAGGCCTATGCAACGTCCGACGGCGAACTCGTGATCGCCGCAGGCAGTGACGTGTTGTTTCGCGGGCTTGCCACCGTGGTGGGCAGGCCCGAGTGGATTGACGATGCGCGCTTCAAGGACAACCCGGCGCGCGTGGCGCATCAGGCCGAGTTGTACGCGATGCTTGACGCCTTGATCGCACAAAAAACCTGCGCCCAATGGATCGAGGCTCTCGAAGCCACTGGCGTGCCTTGCTCGCCGGTGCAAAATCTGGAACAAATGCTCGCCCATCCGCAGACCGAAGCGCTCGGCCTGGTGCAGCCGGTGCCGGATACCGCCATGCAATTCATCGGCCTGCCGCTGCGCTTTGACGGCGTGCGCCCGGCGCCACGTGGCGCGCCGCCCAGTTTGGGCGAACATACATCGCAACACATCAAGAGGAAGCCGGATTCATGAATGCTGCAAGTCAGACACCCAGCACGAGTGCCGCGACGGGACACGCCGCTGCTGCGACCACCACCAATGTAGACAACCTGTCGATACCGATCGGCGACGACTACCCGGAAATCCGCGAGAGCATCCGTAAAATCTGCACAGGCTTTCCCGGCGAATACTGGCGCAAGCTTGAAGCCGAGACCGCGTATCCGTCAGCCTTCGTCGCCGCGCTCACCGAGGCCGGTTATCTCGGTGCGCTGATTCCCGAAGCCTACGGCGGCAGCGGCATGCCGCTGCGCGCGGCCGCCGTGATCCTCGAAGAGATTCACGCATCCGGTTGCAACGCCGGTGCCTGCCACGCGCAGATGTACATCATGGGCACGCTGTTGCGCCACGGCAACGAAGCGCAGAAGCAGCAATATCTGCCGCAGATCGCCAGCGGCGCGCTGCGCCTGCAAGCCTTCGGCGTAACCGAGCCCACCACCGGCACCGACACCACCAAACTCAAGACGCGCGCCGTGCGCGACGGTGATGAATACGTCATCAACGGCCAGAAAGTGTGGACCTCGCGCGCACTGCATTCCGACCTGATGTTGCTGCTGGCGCGCACCACGCCGCTTGACGAGGTGACGAGCAAGAGCGCGGGGCTGTCGGTGTTTTTGCTCGACATTCGCGCGTGTCTTGGCAAGGGATTAACGATCCGTCCGCTGCCGGCGATGATTAACCATCACGCCACTGAAGTATTTTTCGACAATGTGCGCATTCCGGCTTCGAGTTTGATCGGTGTCGAAGGCAAGGGCTTTCGCTACATTCTCGATGGCATGAATGCCGAGCGCATCCTGGTCTCGGCCGAGGCGATTGGCGATGCGCGCTGGTTCACCCAAAAGGCGGTGGCCTATGCGACCGACCGGCGTGTTTTTGATCGCCCAATTGGTCAGAACCAGGGCGTGGCATTTCCCATCGCACGCGCGCATGCCGAAACGCAAGCAGCCGACCTGGTGCTGCGCCGCGCGGCGGTGATGTTCGCTGCTGGTCTGCCCTGTGGCGACGATGCCAACATGGGCAAGCTGTTGGCATCGGAGGCCGCGTGGCACGCCGCCGAAGCCTGCATCCAGACCCACGGCGGATTTGGCTACGCCAAGGAATACGATGTCGAGCGCAAATGGCGCGAGACGCGGCTGTTCCAGATCGCGCCGATCTCGACCAATCTGGTGTTGAGTTATATCGCGGAACACATTCTGGGCATGCCGCGTTCGTATTGACGCCGCGGCGTCCTGCGCAATCGCTCACCGTGACCGCCAATCTCCCATCACCAACCGCCATCGCGCATGGCAACAGCCTCACCCTTTCAAGGACGACAGCATGAACGGACTCACGCACCAACTCGCCGCCTTTGTGGCCCATCCCGCTTTCGACGCCAGCAGCAGCGACGCCTTCACCATCGCCAAGACCGGCATCACCGACACCACGGCAACCATGTTCGCCGGCTGCGGCGAGCCGGTGGTCGAACTGCTGCTCAAGCATTACGCGCATCTGGCAGGCGTCAACCACCATGCCGCGCCGGTGCCGTTTGCCAAGCGCTCCCTGCCGAGCGCGCAAGCCGCCTGCGTCAACGGCACCGCAGCGCACGCGCTCGACTACGACGACGTCGCACTCTCCGGTCATCCAAGCACGGTGATCACACCGGCCATCCTCGCCGAGGGCCATATGCTCGGCGCGTCCGGTGCCGACGTGTTGCGCGCCTATGTGGTCGGCTACGAAGTGTGGGCCGAGTTGTTCAGCCGCGAGAGCGGGCAATATCACTTGAAGGGCTGGCATCCCACCGGCGTGTTCGGCACGGTGGCCGCCGCTGCGGCAGTCGCGCACCTGCACAAGCTGCCGGTGGATTTGTGCGTGCGTGCGCTCGCGTTGTCGGCCAGCATGGCGAGCGGACTCGTCTCCAACTTTGGCACCATGACCAAGCCGTTTCACGCCGGTCGCGCAGCCGCAGCGGGCATCGAGGCCGTGCAGTTGGCCAAGCTCGGCCTCACCTCGGCACCGGATGTGTTCGAGCATCGCGCCGGCTTCATGTATGCGATTTCGCTCGAAGGCAAAGTCGATCTGCAATCGCCGGCTGACAAGCTCGGTCAGCGCCTGCGCATTCTCGATTCGGGCCTGTCGATCAAGCGCTACCCGATGTGTTACTCCGCGCATCGCAGCATCGACGCCGTGCTTGACATCGTCAACCGTGAAAACCTGCACGCCGACCAGGTGCGCAAGGTGTCGGTGTCGATGAGCCGCGCGCAGGAGTCGATGCTGCGCAACCATCGTCCCGAGACCGGCCTCGAAGCCAAGTTCAGCCTGGAGTTTGCAGTAGCCTCCGCCCTCACCGAGCGCCGCGTGGGGCTCGCTGAATTGACCGATGGTTTCGTCGCACGTCCGAAGGTGCGCGAGCAGTTCGCGAAAGTGGCGATCAGCACCGTGGCTACCCAGTGCCCGCTCGACCCCGCTTTCGCCTACGCCGATCAGGTGGTAATCGAAACCAACGATGGCCGCAGCTTCGACTCGGGCGAAGTGCGCTTCGCGCGCGGCCACGCCAAGCTGCCGCTCAGTCTCGATCAGTTACGCGAGAAGTTTGTGGATTGTGTTGCGCTCGGGCGGGCAACTTCCGGCATGGATGAGGCGGCGGGCGTTGTGCTCTACGAGAAGCTTGCCGGGCTGGAGCGGCAGGGGAGTGTGCGTACGTTGTTCTGACTACGCGGGTGACGCCGCGCCTGTTCATGTGGCGCAGTCTTCATCCCCGCGCACGCCTTGCCCGACATCGCCCCGGGCGTGAATGCCGTCAGGCACGCAGCGCACCAATCCGATCGGCGCTGCCTCGCTGAAAACAGTGAGTCAAGCCACAGCCCGTGGTGCAAGCCATTCTTCAGGGTATACGCCCTGAGAGGATTGGCTGCCAAGGGTTTCAGGCCGATGACTGATTGATCTTCCAGGCTCCCACACAATTTGGCCATAATCCCCAATCGCTCTGCCAGATTGCGGGCACGGTGCGCGCAGCTTGTGGCAGCAGCATTGCCACCGTTGCCCACGCTTGTGGGTTTGACGCGTTACAACCGGGGGGATAAACATGTGGCGCACAGGGTGGACGAAGGTGAAGCGGATGCGCAATGCAGTGACGGTGCTGCGCATTGGGGCCGGTGTCTGGATGGCCGCGCTGACATGGTTGGCTGCGGCGGCTCCGGCTGGCGTGCTGGCCGCCACCATCGACAAGTTCTCGCCGCAAGGCGAAGTGCGCGCAGTGCGCCAGGTGGCGGTGCGGTTCTCGGAAGACATCGTCAAGTTTGGTGACCCCCAGTCGCCAACGCCGTTCAACATCGACTGCAGCGAAACCGGCCAGGGTCGCTGGCTTGATGCGCGCGGCTGGGTGTTCGATTTCACGCGCGATTTGCCGCCGGGCGTCAAATGCGGCTTCACCCTCAAGACTGACACCAAGCCGCTGGCCGGTGGCAGCTTCACCGGCAAGACTGCTTTCACGTTTTCCACCGGTGGCCCGGCGGTGTTGCAATCCCAGCCCTACCAGGGGTCGGAGTCGATTGACGAAGAGCAGACCTTCATCCTGCGCCTCAACGGCGCGGCCAATGCGGCGAGCGTGCTCGAAAAAGCCTGGTGCGCTGCCGAAGGCATCGGCGAGCGTATTCCCGTCGGGCTCATCGCAGGGGCCGATCGCGCTGCGTTTTTCAAGGCGCTCAAGCGCGACAAAGATACCGCCGATGAAAAGACGCTGCTGCTCAAGTGCAAGCAACGCTTTGCCGCAGGCACGAGTGTGAGCGTCATCTGGGGCCGTGGCATCACCACCAACGCGGCGGATGTGAAGCAGCGCGTCGCGACCAGCCAGGATCAGCCGCTCAAGTTCAAGGTGCGGCCCGAATTCAAAATCAGCTTCACCTGCGCGCGCGACAACGCCAATGCGCCGTGCTCGCCGTATCTGCCGATGAGGGTGGAGTTTTCGGCCACCGTAGCGCGCAGTGTGGCCGATGGCATTCGTATCAAGACGGCAGACGGAGAGAAAAAACCTGCGTGGTCGCGTGATGATCCCGACGGTGCCGTCAATCGCGCCACCTTCACTGGTCCCTTCCCCGAGGGCGCTGACATCAGCATCACGCTGCCGTCGAAATTTGCCGACGACACCGGCCGCGCGCCGGTCAATGGGGCGAGCTTTCCCTTGAAGAGCAAGACCGGCGAGGGCACGCCGCTCGCCAAGTTTGCCGCCAACTTCGGCATCATCGAATTGGCCCAGCCGGTGTTGCCGGTGACGATTCGTAATCTTGAGCCGCAAATCAGGCAGGCGACGTTGAACGTCAAGGCAAACGATGCTGCCGCGGTTGGGCCGGCTGGGGAAGACGCCAAAAATGGGAAATCGGGAGCGGCGGAGTCGCGAGCGTCCCAGCGCGGCACGCCAATGACCACCGCGCGTGTCACCGAAGACACACAAATCCTCGCGTGGCTGGCGCGCCTGCGCCAGTCGGCCAACGATGAATTCAAGTCGCGCGAAACGCCGCTGCTCGCGCGCGAGCGCAACGTCAAAAGCGCGACGCTGCCGGCGCCCGGCGGTGGCAAAACATTCGAAGTCATCGGCATCCCGCTGCCGGAGCCAGGCTTTCACATCGTTGAACTCGAGAGCGAGCGCCTCGGCGCTGCGTTGCTCGCCAAACCCAAGCCGATGTACGTGCGTGCCGGCGCACTGGTCACCAACATGGCGGTGCATCTTAAGATGGGCCGCGACAGCAGCGCCGTGTGGGTGACGACACTGGACGCGGCCAGGCCAGTGGCCGATGCTGCCGTGGGTATTTCCGACTGCTCAGGCACCGAAGTATGGAAAGGCAAGACGGATGCGAACGGTGTGGCGATGGTGCCGCAATCACTGCGCCGCGAGAGTCATTGCAACAGCGGCGGCAACCTTCACGCCAACTACGGTGCACCCACCTACTTCGTCTCCGCACGCAAGGGGGGCGACATGTCGTTCACCTTGTCCGACTGGCAAAATGGCATCGAGCCATGGCGTTACAACGTCAATCAAGGTTACGGCAGCGATACCAGCGTCGTCGCACACACCGTATTCGACCGCCCGCTGTTTCGCGCCGGCGAGACGGTCTCGATGAAGCACTACCTGCGCGCCGAAACCCTGCAAGGCTTCGCCGCCTTGCCCGCAGGCCGCACGCCAAACGGCGTCACGCTCACCCACGTGGGCAGCGGCACCGACTACCAGCTGCCGCTGACCTTTGGTGGGCGAGGCTCTGCGAGCCATGCCTGGAAAATTCCGCCAGATGCCAAGCTTGGCGAATACAGCGTCACCTTGACCACACGCGCTGCTGGTGGCAATGCAGGGCGCGGTGGCAGAAGCGAAGGCGGTGCGTCGTATCAAACCGGCAGCTTCCGCGTCGCCGAGTTTCGCCTGCCCGTGATGCAGGGCGCGGTCACACCTCCCAAAGAGCCGCAGGTCAAAGCGCAAGAGGTGCCGTTCAATCTCGCGCTCTCGTATCTCTCCGGCGGCCCCGCCCCTGGCCATGCCGTAAAGATGACGGCAGTGGTGCGAAACAAGGCTTTGAGCTTCGGCGACTACGAAGAATTTTCCTTCGGCATGCTGGACGAGCGCGGCGAAGGCATGGAGCGCGTCGAAGGCGAGAGCGATGCGTCGCAAAGCGGCGGCAGCGCAACGTCGTCCGACTCTGGCAACGCCGACAAACTCGTCGCCGATAAAAACCAGGTCAAGCTCGGCAACGAGGGCACCGCACGCTACGTGGTCAAGAACCTGCCCAAGGCAGACCGTCCGCGCGAACTGCTCACCGAGATGACCTATCGCGACCCCAACGGTGAAGAGCAAACCCTGCGCGGCAGCACCACGCTGTGGCCATCAGCCGTGATTGCCGGTATCAAGACCGAGGGCTGGGTGCAGGTGAAAAAAATTGCGCGACTGCAAGTGCTGGTGCTGGACCTGAACGGCAAACCCAAAGCCGATGCGCCCGTCAAAGTGAGCGGTGCGCTCAAGACCACGACGTCGACCCGCAAGCGCACTGTCGGCGGCTTTTACACCTACGATAACAAAACCTCCGAAAAGGACCTTGGCACGGTGTGCAGTGGCAAGAGCGACACACGCGGCCTGATGCTGTGCGAAGCCACGTTGAACGAGTCGGGCAACGTCACGCTCATCGCGCAAGCCGAAGATGCAGGGGGTAACGCATCGCAGGCCTCAAGTTCGATCTGGGTGTCGGGAAGCGACTGGTGGTTCGGCGGCGACAACGCTGACCGCATGGATGTATTGCCCGAGAAAAAGCGCTACAACCCGGACGACACCGCCAAGTTTCAGGTGCGCATGCCGTTCCGCACCGCCACCGCTTGGGTCGCAATCGAGCGTGAAGGCGTGATCGAAACTCTGGTGCTGCCGCTCACCGGCAAAGACCCGGTGATTTCGGTGCCGATCAAGGCAGGCTACGCGCCCAACGCCTTCATCTCGGTGCTGGCCGTGCGCGGCCGCGTGCGCGATGTGCCGTGGTATTCGTTTTTGCAATGGGGCTGGCGCGCGCCGGTGGAGTGGTGGAACGAACGCAGCGAATGGGTCAATCTCTACAACAAGGGCGAGCCGACCGCGTTGGTAGACCTCGCCAAACCGGCCTTCAAATTCGGCATCGCCGAAGTACAGGTCGGCACGGCAGCGTATGAATTGAAAGTGAGCGTCGCGGCAGACAAGCCGGTGTATCAGACGCGCGAGACCGCCAAAGTCAAGATCAGCGTCAAAGGCCCGGACGGCAAGCCTGCGCCCAAAGGCACCGAGGTTGCGTTGGCCGCTGTCGATCAGGCACTGCTCGAACTCATGCCCAACACGAGCTGGAATATTTTGGAGGCGATGGTCAAGCGCCGCAGCTATTACGTCGACACCGCCACGGCGCAAATGCAGGTGATCGGCCGGCGCCACTTCGGCAAGAAAGCCCTGCCGCCCGGCGGTGGCGGCGGGCGCGGCAGCACGCGTGAGTTGTTCGACACGCTGCTGGTGTGGAAGCCCGATGTCACGCTCGATGACAAGGGCGAGGCGATGATCGACGTGCCGCTCAACGATGCGCTCACGAGTTTCAGAATTGTTGCCGTGGCCGATAGCGCCTCCGAGCAGCACGGAGGCCTGTTCGGCAGCGGCAGTGTCACGGTGCGCGCCACCAAGGATTTGCAAATACTGCCGGGCCTGCCGCCGCTGGTGCGCGAGGGCGATCAGTTCCGCGCCGGGGTGACGGTGCGCAACACTACTGCGCGGCCGATGCGTTTGACGGTCAATGCAAAAGTGGAGGGTCTTGCCGCACAACCGCAAGCGCAAGAGATCAGCGTCGCCGCAGGCGCGGCCCAGGAAGTGTTCTGGCCGGTCACCGTGCCGATGAATGCGGCGGCGCTGGCGTGGACGATTGAGGCTCTGGAAAAAGTTGCGGGCGCAGCGCCAGCAGCCGGTTCAGCATCCGGCGCAGCCCGCGACGCGATGAAGACCGCACAAAAGGTCGTTCCCGCAGTTCCGGTCACGGTGCAACAAGCCACGCTGCTGCAACTCGACAAGAGCTTCGCGATGCAGATCGCCCCGCCCGCAGACGCATTGCAAGATGGCGGCACTACACGCGGTGGCCTGCGCGTCGCGCTGCAACCCAAACTCTCCGGCTCACTCGAAGGCGTGCGCCGCTATTTCGAGGACTACCCCTTTATCTGCCTCGAACAAAAAACGTCCAAGTCGATTGGCCTGCGCGACAAGGCGTTGTGGCAAACCGTCGCCAACGCGATCCCGCATTACCTCGACGAAGACGGCCTTGCCGCCTACTTCCCCGGTTCACGCGGCAGTGACACGTTGACTGCTTATGTGCTCGCGGTGACCAATGAAGCGGGCTATGCCATCCCCGATAACGCCCGCGAACGCATGGAAGGCGCGCTGGTCGCCTTTGTCGAAGGCCGCATCCAGCGCAAGTTCTGGTCGCCGAAGAACGATCTGGACGTGCGCAAGATCGCCGCCATCGAGGCGTTGTCGCGCCACGGCCGCGCGCAAGCCAAGATGCTCGGTTCGATCAACATCACACCCACCGTCTGGCCGACGGCCGCCGTGATCGACTGGTTGAACATCCTGAAGCGCTTGCAGGGCATTCCCGAGCAGGCCAAGCGCCTCGACGAAGCGCAGAACATCTTGCGCAGCCGCCTGA
>JANPAR010000261.1:0-10345 GCA_031430015.1 Burkholderiales bacterium | reverse complement strand
CCCTGGCCAATCACCCGGGCGTGCGCCATCTCAAAATTGCCGATGGCAGCGGCCGTCCGCTGGGGCGTTCATTCAGGGTGAAGCTGTGGCCCACGCTGGTGTTTCTGAGCAATGGCCGCGAGGTGGCGCGACTAGTTCGGCCGGACGGCGCGAGCGCAATTGGAAGCGCGCTCGAGCAGTTCGACATTGCCGGTTGAAGATCTGGTGTTTTGCCGCGACAACATGTGTTGGATGGCGCCGGTCATTTCTCACCCCAGTTAACCAGCGTCAATGGCGCGCGAATACGCTTGAAATGTTTCTGGTTGTTGGTCACTAGCACCGCGCCGGCGGCGAGTGAGTGTGCGGCGATCATCATGTCCATCTCGCCGATGGGCTTGCCGCTGGTGGTGAGCTGATGGCGGATATCGGCATACCAGCCTGCGGCCTCGCTGTCCCAAGGCAGCACGCGCACGATCTTGAGGAACTGGCGCACCGCCAGGTGCAGCCTGTGCTCGGGCGGCAGGCGTTTGAGGCCATAAAGCAATTCGGCGCGGGTCATGACCGAGATGCAAATGTCGGCCGGGGAGATGGCGCGCAGCTTGGCGTTGATGACGGGCGAGCGCCCTTTGATGATGTAGCTGGCCGTGTCGGTGTCCAGCATGTGCAGCATGGCCGTTTACCCTATGCCGCGCCGTCGAACACGCCGTCTTTTTTGGGCACGACATTCATGGGGCGATCGGCCATGAAGGTTTCCGGCACGTCAATGCCTTGCACAAACTCAAAGAAGTCGTCCCAGGTGTTGACGCCGGGGCGGGTGGACAGCACGACGTCGCCGGTGGCTTCGTCGCGCTTGATGTATACCTCGTCATTGGCAAAGCGAAACTCGGCGGGGAGCCGTACTGCCTGACTGCTGCCGTTCATGAATAGCTTGGCGGTGCGGGCATTGGACATGATTTGACTCCTGCGGCAGCAATAGTATATGCGGGAGTATATATTATTCGACGTTCAAGCCCCCGAGCTCACCGCACTCACGGCGGCGAACAGGCTGCGAATTGTTTCCGGCTGGATGTTGCGCGTGATGAACACCAGGCGCGTGCCGGTGTCGGCGCTGGGCCAGTGATCCAGTTCCACCGGTGGATGGAAGATGTGTTGCACACCCTGCACGACGACCGGCTTGCCATCGACGTTCACAATGCCCTTGACGCGTAGCATGTCGGGGCCACGCAGTTTGGTGAGCAGTTCCATTGCGGCAGAGAAGGCGTCCCAGGTGAAGGGAGCCTCGAAGCGCAACGAGAGCGTGCTGATCGTGGGGTCGTGGCGTGCGCCGGTGCGTTCGCGCAGGTAGCGCTCGCCGCCTGCGTCGTTCGCATCCAGTGTTTCGCCGAGAAAGCGCAGGGTGCCGGTGCCCGCGCGGGCACTGCCCAAACCCAGGCCGATGAGTTCGGACGGCTCGATGGCCCCCATCAACACGATGCGGCTGTCGGCCTGTTGATTGACGGCGTGAATGGCGTCGCGCAGCGCGGCGATGTGGGCGGCGTCGCTCAGATCGCTCTTGGTGATGAGGACGCGGTCAGCCAGCGCGATCTGCTTTTTGGCTTCGGGCTGACGCTCCAGCAGTTCAGCGCCATTGACGGCATCGATCAGGGTGACGACGCCATCGAGGCGGTACTGCGCCGCGAGCATGGTGTCGCTCACGAGCGTCTGGATCACCGGTGCCGGATCGGCCAGGCCGGTGGTCTCGACGATCACGCGGTCAAAGTCGGCAATCTGCCCGGCGCGGCGCTGGCCGAACAGCTCGCGCAGGGTTTCCTGCAGATCGGTGCGAACGGTGCAGCACAGGCAGCCGTTGGCAAGCAGCGAGACGTTCTCCGACGACATCGTCACCAGGTCGTGGTCGATGCCGATCTCGCCAATCTCGTTGATCACTACCGCCACCCGGTTCATGTCCGGGTGCTTCAAGAGGCGGCTGATCAGCGTGGTCTTGCCGCTGCCGAGAAAGCCGGTAATCAGGGTGACGGGCAGCTTGCCCGCCAGGGGATCTCGCACGAAGCTCATGAACGCCGGAAGTCAGTTGGGGGCGGAGCTGAAGGTCCTCCCCAATGAAAGTCAGTCGGGGACAGAGCTAAAGGTCTGCCCCAATCCATTAAATGTTCATCTCCAGCGCATACAAGCCGCCGCCAAAACGGTCCATCGTGTACACCACCTGACGCTCATCGACATACACGTCATTGAGCTGAATCGCCCCCGATGGCGAAAGCTTCGGCGCACCCGGCACATAGTAGGCAATCTCCTGCACCTGGTACGGGTTGCTGGTGTCAAACACTCGCACCCCACCATTGAAGAAGGTGCAGACCACGATGGTGTCCGACTGAAACGACAGTGGCAACGGCAAATTCTCGTGCAGGTTGTGCGCGCCGAAACGCCCGCCTCGCTTGGCGAATACGTCCACCGGCGGCATCGGGAAGGTGCCGATCGGCACCGGGTTGGCTTCGTTGCGCGCGTCGACCATCCACACCAGCTTGGGCCAATCTTTGCCGTCGTCCATCACGCATTCGTCGCTCACCACCCACAGGTCGCGCTTGAACAGTGGCAGCACGGTGTGGGTGAAGCCGTTGAAGGGCGGCGAGTGATTCCACTTCGATACGACCTTGATGTTGGATTGATCGGCAATGTCGAGCACCACGGCGCCGCCGTCGATGTAGCCGATGTAGGCGCGGTCTGGGCGCTCGGGGTAAACGTTGGTGTTGTGGGTGCGAAAGCCCATGTCGAAAGGCTTTGGTAAACGCGCCGGCGCCGGTGCCGAGTCGCCCTCGCGGGTGCCGGGGAACCACCAGCGGCCGGTCTCGACCGGTTTGGCCGGGTTCGAGACATCGACGATGCGATAGAACTGGTCATCAAGCGGGTTACGTGGCTGAAAGTCGGGCGCGCCTGACGCCATGTGCACGGTCTTGCCATCCACAAACCAGACGCAATGCACGCCGCGCGAGTAAGGTCCGGAGCAATCGAAGTGCGAGATCAGCTTGGGTGTCTCGGGTGTGCTGATGTCGAAGATGTCAAAGCCGGCCGGTTTGAGATTGACGGTTTTGGTCTGATACGCAACGACCATGAGGTCCCCCACCACGTCGAGCGAGTTGGAGCGCACCTGCATGTGCGGCAGTTCGGTTTGCACGACGAGCTTGGGTGCGCGCGGGTCGGTGACATCGACACCGGTGAAATTTTTCGGTGCAGACTCGTGCGCCATCCACATGATGCGGCGGCCGTCGCGCGTTTTCTGCATCGCCATGCCTTCGCCCATGCCGCCGAAGCCGGCGAGTTCATGGTGCGACAGCAGCTTCATGTTCAGCGAAAGGGTTTGATCGGCGCGGCCGGCGGGTTTCGGTGTGGATAGGGACATGGGAGGCTCGAAGTGGAGGGGGCTCGTTATTTATCAGGCGATAATATAGACTATCGCGGGAACGCGGAAATTGACCTGTGCCAACAATCAAGGAGACAGCATGACCCAACATTCATTCCGTACCAGATTCGCGCAACGCGCGGCGGGCGCAGCGCTTGGTGCCGCGCTCTGCGTAATTTCACTGACGGCTCTTGCGCAAACCTTTCCGGACAAGCCCGACAAGTTGTTGGTGACCTACCCACCCGGTGGCAGCTCTGATTTGATGGCGCGCATCATGGGCCAGAAGCTCAATCAGGTGTGGGGCCAGCCGGTGGTGATCGAGAGCAAGCCTGGTGCCAACGGTTCCATCGGCACCGAGTTTGCCGCACGCCAGCCGGCCGACGGCTATACCTTCCTGATCGGCAACATGCAGCCGATGTCGGTCAATCCCTTGCTCAATAAGGTGCCGTACAGCATGGACAAGGATTTCGTTCCGGTGTCCCTGACCACCACCGGCCCGAACATTCTGGTGGTGCCGGCGGCGTCGCCCTTCAAGACGCTGGGCGAGTTGACGTCCGCCGCGCGCGCCAAGCCGGGCACCATCAACTTCGCGACCAGCGGACCGGGCAGTCTCTCGCATCTAGCCGCCGAGCTGATGATGCGCCAGGCCAATATCAAGATGGCGCACATTCCCTACAAGGGCGGCGGGCAGGCGATCATTGATGTGATTGCCGGGCAAGTGCAATTCATTGTGTCGGATGCATTGCCGGTGGTGCAGCACCTCAAGTCGGGCAAGGTGCGGGCGCTGGCGATTACCAGCGCGAAGCGATCGCCCCTGTTTCCGGACATCCCGACCTTCGCTGAGGGCGGCCTGCAAGGGCTGGTGATCGGAAACTGGTGGGGTGCGTTCCTGCCGGCCGGCACGCCGCCTGCGGTAGTCACGGCCTACCATCAGGCGCTTTCCAAGATCATGGTTGACCCCGACCTCAAGGAGCGCTTTGCCGGTCTTGGCGTCGAAGCGCATGTCACCACGCAGGAAGAGTTCCGCGCCTTCATGGCCAACGAGAAGGCACTGTATACCAAGTTGATTGCCGACAACGGCATCAAAGGCGAGCAATAACCATTGACTGGCACCGCCGTTTTGACAATCCATCCCATGACAAGCCCACTTCCCAGCCAGCGCGTTCCCTACTCACCCATCATCGACCGTCCCAGGCTCCTGGTGCCCGATGGCGGGCGCATGCTGGTGTGGGTGATTGTCAATGTCGAGCATTGGGGCCAGGAGCGCCCGATGCCACGCATGGTGCTGTCGCCGCCGATGGGCCAGGCGATGCAGCCAGACTTGCCCAACTGGGCCTGGCATGAGTACGGCATGCGCGTCGGCTTCTGGCGCTTGTTTGATGCGCTCACGACGCGCAAGATCGTACCGACGCTAGCGATCAACGGCATCGTGTGCCAAAGCTATCCGCCGGTGGCCAAGGCGGCGCATGACGCTGGGTGGGAGTTCATGGGCCACGGGTTCATTCAGGGGCCGATGCATGCTGTGGCCGATCAGCGCCAGTCGATCATCGACACCGTCGAAGCGATCCGCAGTTTCACCGGCAAGGCACCCGTGGGGTGGGAGAGCCCCGGCCTGACCGAGACCGCAGACACCATCGACTACTTGTCCGAAGCTGGCATTGAATACGTCGCCGATTGGGTGTTTGACGATCAGCCGGTGTGGATTCCCGCTCAGCCGAAGCCGGTGCTGTCGGTGCCTTACAGCGTCGAGATCAATGACATTCCGATGATGCTGTTGCAAAGCCATACCGGCAGCGAAATGTATGAACGCGGGGTAGCGCAGATTGACCGTTTGTGGGCCGAGAGCGCCACAATTCCACGCGTGATGGCGATCAGCGTGCACCCCTACATCACCGGCGCGCCGCATCGCATCGCGATGTTCGAGAAGCTGCTCGACTACGTGCAGGCCAAACCAGGCGTGGTGATCCGCACTGGCGCGGCGATCAACGACTGGTATCGCGCGCAAGTGCCCGCGCCGCGATGAGCAGGGTGTCCGTCGCCCGTAACGCGGCGGCGGCCAAGTTCGCGCCGGTTGCCGCGCGCCGTCCTGCCGTGCGCAAGGACTCGGCGCGCATTCCAGCGGCCAAGGCGCGCCTGTCCCCCGCCGACCGCGAGCGCCAGATCATCGACGGTGCCATTGCTTATTTTTCAGAAGTCGGTTTCTCAGGCCAGACCCGTGAACTCTCCAAGCGCCTCGGTATCACGCAGCCGTTGCTTTATCGCTACTTTTCCAGCAAGCAAGCGCTGGTCGATCGCGTCTATCAAACGGTGTTTGAAGGGCGCTGGAACCCTGCCTGGCCCGGCCTGCTCAGCAATCGCGCGATACCGCTGCGGGAGCGCTTGATCGAGTTTTACCGTCAATATTCGGAGGCCACTTACCGCCCCGACTGGATCCGCATCTACATGTATGCCGGGCTGTCAGGGCCGGTGCTCAATCAGCGTTATATCAAGCTGATCCGCCGCGAGTTGATGCCGGTGTATTGCCGCGAGTTGCGCGACTACTGTGGTGTGGGGAATGACAAAGCACCGGTGGCCGATGCGGAAATGGAGTTTGTCTGGAGCCTGCACGGCGGCCTGTTTTATTACGCGGTGCGCCACAACATCTACCAAATGCGCATGCACGTGGACTTCATGTCCAAGGCCGCGTGGGCCATCGACAATTTTTTGGCCGGTGCAAAGACCACTTATCCGCGGCTGCTCGCAGCGGTGTCGAGCACGGCGAATTTGCCGCCGCAAAAAAGCAAAGGGTCACGCGCGCGCTGATCGAGGGCATCGACGCGCGCAATCACGATCACGTGATCGCCCTCGGCATGGAGGGAGTGGGTCACACAGTCGAAGGTGGCGACGCACTCGCCGAACAGCGGAATGTTGTTGTCGTTGATGACGTGGGCGATGCCGTCAAACTTGTCGGGAATGCGGCTGGCAAAGCGTTGCGCGAGAGCTTCCTGGTCGTGGGCCAGCACGTGAATCACATGATGGGCACCCAGCGCAAAATGGGCAAGACTGGGTGAAGTCGTGGCGAGGCTCCAGAGCACCAACGGTGGCGCGAGCGACACCGAACTGAACGAATTGATGGTGATGCCGACCGGCTCGCCAGCGGCGGTGCGCGTCGTCACCACTGCAACGCCAGTGGGAAAGCCGCCGAGCGCGCTGCGAAATTGCTTGGTGTCGAAATTCACTTGGGGTTTCGCGCAGCGGCGGATTTGCGCGCCAGCTTTTTTGCCGGCTTGATGGCCGGCCTTGCAGCCCCGGTCCAGCGCTCCAACACGGCATACACCGCAGCTGTGTCGTCCTGCCCATGCCCCAACGCCATACCGGCGTTATAGATCGGCACGGTCGCGGCAAACAGCGGCGCTGGTGTGTCAGTGGCGGTGAGTGCCTCGTGAATCAGGTGCATATCTTTTTGCCAGGTGGAAATCTTCATCGTGGCTTCATGCCATGAGCGCTTCACCATCGCCGGGCCGCGCACCTGAAACATGCGCGATCCGCCCGCGCCATCTGCAACAACCTTGACGATCTGTGCGGCATCCAGTCCCGAGCGCACGCCCATCAAAATCGCTTCCGCCGTTGAGACATTGTGAATTGCCACCAGCAGATTGGCCACCAGCTTCATGCGCATGCCGTTGCCAAACGCACCGACGTCGTAGCGCACGCGCGCGAAACCATCGAACACCGGAGCAAACGATTTGATCCCAGCCGCATCGCCACTCGCATACACCGCAAGGTCGCGCGTACGGGCCTGTGCGCCAGTGCCAGAAAGCGGGCAGTCGAGCAGGGTGATGCCGTGCTTCTTGAGCAACAACATGGCGCGGCGCTTGTCGGTTTCGGGCAGGGTGCTGCACTCCACGGCAATCGTGCCCCTGGGTGCAGCGGCGATCAACTGGGCGCACACGTCATCCAGTGCGGCGACGCTCGGCAATGACAACACGATGTGGCGGCTGTTGCGCGCCACGGCAGCGGCATCCTTGCAAGGTTGGCCTCCGGCCGCTTTCAAGGCAGCGCGCGCCGCAGGCACCGGGTCGCAGCCGTAAACCCTGAAGCCGGCCTTGACCAGATTGGCGGCAATTGCCGAGCCCATGATGCCCATGCCGATCACGCCCGCAATGGCGGGAGCGGATGGCTTTTTTGCAGCGGCAGCGGTGACCATGAGGGCATTTCCTAATTGAGCTATTGATAAATTAAGCGTACCATAGATTGTCAGCAAATCATCTGCGGGTTGCCGATCATCAGCGTATTGCCAGCACGGTCGCGGCCAGCATCCCTCATTTCATTCAAGGACGAAAACATGTCGCAGCAACCAGTACGTGTTGCCGTTGTGGGATACGGCTGGTGGGGCAAGATCATCACCAGCACATTGGCAGGCAGCGCGTGGCTGCAGGTGGCGAAGGTGGTGGAGCCGGACGCCGCCCCTCGCGCTGCCGCCTTGACCGATGCCGCAGGCGCTCAGGGGGCAGCCCCCGCGCCGGTAGTCACGGCGGACTTCAACGACGCGATTGCCGATCCGCAGATCGAAGCCGTGATCCTCACCACGCCGCACCGCTTTCACGCCGATCAGATCAAAGCGGCCGCGCGTGCGGGCAAGCACGTGTTTTGCGAAAAGCCGCTGTGCACCACTTTTGCTGATGCGAGTTCGGCGATTGCCGCAACACGTGCGGCGGGTGTGGTGCTGGGCATCGGGCACGAGCGGCGCTTTGAGCCGGCCGTGATCGAATTGCGCCGCCGCATTGCTGCTGGTGATCTTGGCACTGTATTGCAGATTGAAGCGAATTTCGATCAGGATAAATTCCTCGCGCTGCCGCCGGACAACTGGCGTCTTTCGAAGGAGCTGGCACCGGTGGGGCCGCTATCGGGCACCGGCATCCATCTGGTCGATCTGTCGATTGCCATCCTCGGCCCGGCCGAGTCTGTGTGGGCGCGGCTGTCGACGCGCGGTACGCAGTTTGCCAATGGCGACACGCTCGGCATCATGCTCGGCTTCGCCAATGGCGCTACCGCGATGATCAGCGCGATTCTCGCTACGCCATTCGATGGCCGCCTCGCCGTGTATGGCTCACAGGGCTGGATCGAAATCCGCGACTGTACCCACCCGGAACACCCCACCGGCTGGGATGTCACGACTTGCCTGCGCGGGCAGGAGCGCACCACCGTCTTCATGCCGCCGCATCCGGCAGTGCGCGCCAATCTCGAAGCCTTCGCGCAAGCGGTGCGCGGTGTCGCCCACTATCCGGTCACGCAGCGCGAAATGCTGGCGAACGTTGCGGCGTTTGAGGCGGTGACGCGGTCGGCCGAGTCGCGCCAGATCGAGAAAATCGCGCAGCCGTAGTGAACGCCCGGCCGCGTCAAGCCGACTCCGCCATGCCCTTCTGCACACCGGGGCGGTTGGTCAGCGTGGCCCACCAGCGCAGCAGGTTTTTCATGCCGGCTTCTTCGAGCCACGCCTTGCGTTGATTGGCGATCGGGTAAAGCGCAAAGTCAGGCAGGCTGATCTCGCTTCCAGCGAGAAACTGGACTTCCCCGAGGCGCGCGTCAGCTTCGCCCAGCCAGCGCATCAGCCGCTTGTTTTTGGCGAAGGCGATATTGGCTTCGTTTTTTTCCGGGAACATGCCCATCGACATCTGGTTCATCACCGCATTCCACGGGGCAACGTCCGAACGGGTGTGCATCAGCCATTGCAGTGCGGTGATTTTGTCTGCATCGCTCTTGGGCCAGAGCTTGCCCGATTTGTTTGCGGCGTACATCATCACGGCACCCGACTGGCTGACGGTCGTGGGCTTGCCGGGCTGCGCGCCAGGGCCTTCGGTGTCGATGATGGCCGGGATGCGGCCCAGTGGCGTGGCCGACAAAAAATCGGCGCCGCGTTCAGTCAATGGCGACGCCAGCGCGACCTTGATGACGCGATAGTTCAAGCCGGACTCCGCCAGCGCGATGTTGGCGCGAAAGCCGTTGTGGGTGCCTGCGGTGTAAAGCGTAATCATGCGGTCTCCTTGGGTGTGGTGATGGGCATCAGAGCTTTTTTGCGTTCGGCCTCTTGCAGGCGCAGCACACGGCGCTGCACTTTGCCGGTGGTGGTCATCGGCAGGCTCTCAACGAATTCGATCTCGCGCGGATATTCGTAAGGCGCAAGCTTGCCGCGCACATGCGCTTGAATGCTGTCGATCAAGTCTGGCGAAGGCGTGATGCCGGGGATCAGCACAATGAAGGCCTTGACGATGTTGCCGCGTTCGGGGTCGGGTGAGGGCACCACGGCGGCATTGGCCACCGCCGCGTGCTTGACCAGGCAGTTCTCCACTTCCGACGGCCCGATGCGGTAGCTCGCTGACTTGAACATGTCATCGGCGCGGCCCTGATACCAGAGGTAGCCTTCGGCATCCATGATCGCTTCGTCGCCGGTGCGGCACCATTCGAACTGCGCGCCAGTGTATTTGGCACGCGTGGCATGATCGTTTTGCCAATAGCCGGTGAAGAACACCGGGTCGGGGTGGCCGTGAATGTCGCAGCGGTGGACTGCCACCTCGCCGCTCTGGCCACGCGGCATTTCATGCCCGGCTTCATCAATCACGGCAACGCGGTGGCCGGGGTAGGGCCGGCCGATCGAGCCGGCCTTGGCCGGCCATTTCTCGTGGCTGTTGCCGACCACGTAGTTGATCTCCGTCTGGCCGAACATTTCGTTGATGGTCACACCAAGCTGATCGCGCGCCCAGTTGAATACCGTCTCGCCGGCGGCCTCACCGGCGCACATGATGGCGCGCAGCTTGAGCTTGTATTTTGTGCGCGGCTCGGGCACTGCTTTCATCATCATCTTGAGCGCGGTGGGAAACAGAAAGGCGTTGGTCACGCCGTGGCGTTCCATCACCTCGAACGCACGCTCCGCACTGAAGCGCACTGTGCTGATGTGTGGCTGGCGCGCCAGATTGGCAACGATGGGACGGCCAA
>JANPAR010000260.1:0-8769 GCA_031430015.1 Burkholderiales bacterium | reverse complement strand
CCCAACTACAAAAAATACGATCTCCATGCCGTGCAGGTGATGGGCGCCAATATCGAACTTTGGAAATACCGGTTGTTCAAGAACGGTTCGCTCTATCTCGAAGAAGTGTTTCAGGCCACCAGAGCCTCGGCCCCAATGGATGTAGCTGGAAAGAATCCGGTGATGGTCGAGGCGGGAAAAAAAGCTGCGTTGACTGCCGCGACGGCGACCTACACGTTTGACGAGCATCTGGAAGGCAAGTCGGCGTCAATCCAGTCGTTGATCCACAGCGCGCGCGAATACATACTCGGCTTGGACCCGGCCATTGAGGAAGTGCCGAAGAAGTTTTATATCGCTTACAAAATCTCGCAAAACATTGTTTGCGTTGAACCACAGAGTAAACACATCAAGCTGTTCCTGAAACTCAAAGCTGGCGATATTCGCAACCCGCCCAAGACCTATCGCGATATGGCGCAGATTGGGCACTTCGGCACAGGTGACAGCGAATTTACGATCTCTACCGAAAGCCAACTGGAAGAAGCGAAGCCATTCATAGGGTTGGCGTACAACAAAGTTGGTGGATAGATACACGAAAGCGTACTCAGCGAATTCGGGAAATCCAATCTTCGATTTCGATAGTTATTCGCGAGCATTGACCAGGCAGCAAATATACTGTATTTTTGAACACTAATAAAAAATACTCCAGTCATCTATCAGCAGGTCAGAAAATGGCGTCTCGCGTTAAATACACAGAGGATCCGACTGACGGCTTGCGCGCGCTTTCAGTCGGATTTTGGTCTGCTGAGAAATCAGATCGCATTCGACGCTACGTCCATGCGTGCTGGGCTGCACGAGCCGCCTTTTCGCACCGCACGTACGTCGACCTGTTTTGTGGCCCTGGGCGCGTCTATGAACGCAGCGACAAGGCTTGGCAGAATGGAAGCGCGATTAGCGCTTTTGTTCAATCCAAGGCCGAGGGCGGCGCCTTTACAAAGTTCATCATCGGCGACATTGACCAAACAAACCTTGAGGCTTGCACATCAAGACTCGTGAGCTTGGGCAGCAAGCCTATCGCTCTTCTTGGCCCCGCGCAGGAAACAGTATCGAAGGCGATATCCGAAATAAATAACGGCGGGCTCACTCTGGCCGTCCTTGATCCATTCAGCCTCAATCTTTTGGACTTCGCCGTAATAAACAAGCTTGCCCGGCTCAAGCGCATAGACATCATCGTGCATTTCAGTCTGATGGATTTGCGTCGCAATCTGATCACCCAGTATCGTGACGGTGGCGGGCCATTTGACTTGGTCGCGCCAGGCTGGCGAATCCACGTGCCCGCCGAGCATTTAAACAAGCGGGACATTGCAAGAGAGTTTGAAAATTACTGGATCCATCTTGTTGAGCAAACAGGCCTTAAAGTCGCGAGCCATCGGCCCGTTTTCAAAAACACAAGACGATCTGAGTTGTATCGACTGGCGCTTCTATCTCGCCATGATCTGGCACATAAAATATGGAACAGCGCGACTATTGATCCGAACCAGCGCGGCTTCGCTGGCTTCTGATTCAAGCATCCTTTGAGGGTACCGCACGTGGCAGCACTATCGAGCATCGAATGGACCGAAATGACCTGGAACCCGGTCGTCGGCTGCGTCAAGATTTCGCAAGGCTGCAAGCACTGCTATGCAGAGCGCATGGCCAAGCGCCTCAAGGCCATGGGCAGTTCACGCTATCCCGATGGATTCAAGCCGACATTGCATGACGATCTGATCGACCAGCCGAAGCGCTGGACCAAGCCACGCACGGTTTTCGTCAACTCCATGAGTGATCTGTTCCAGGAGGCCGTGCCGGTCGATTTCATCCGGCGGGTCTTCGAGACGATGGTGGCTTGCCCTCAACACACCTTTCAAATCCTGACCAAACGATCCGGGCGTCTCGCCAAACTGGCGCCGCAGTTGCCTTGGCCAAAAAATGTGTGGATGGGGGTAAGCGTTGAGGACTCTCGCGTGCTGCACCGGGTGGCCGATCTGCGCCGCGTGCCGGCTGCCGTGCGGTTTCTTTCGTGCGAACCATTGATCGGGTCACTCCGGGCATTGGACTTGAGCGGTATTCACTGGGTGATTGTGGGTGGCGAGTCCGGGCCGAAAGCGCGGCCGATGCAAGAGGAATGGGCACAGGAAATCCGCGAGCAGTGCGAAGCGCACGAGATCGCATTTTTCTTCAAGCAATGGGGTGGTGTGCGCAAGGAGCGCTTAGGCCGGGAAATGAATGGCCGCACCTACGATGCGATGCCAGCACGGCGCATGGTTCCCATCCAAACCTTGGCTGCGGCCTAAAGGGCCGAACGCTTCTGGCTCGACATGCTGCTCAAGCAGGCCTGAACGCCAGCGGCACTCGGGTCGCAAGTTGCGCCAACTTCCCCTTTTGAAGATTCCGCAGCACAATGCGGCCTTTCGCCTTTTGTGCCTTGGTGCCTGGAATCATGAAAAGCAAGCTGTTCGTACCCGGCTCGCGTCCGGAGTTGTTTGCCAAAGCCCTCGTCAGCGCTGCCGACGCGCTGTCATTTGACCTCGAAGACTCGGTAGCGCCCGAACGCAAGGACGAGGCACGTGGTGTGCTCGCACAGTGGTTGCGCTCCGGCGCGCTCGATGGCACGGCCAAGACCATCATCGTGCGCGTGAACGCAATGGATACGCCGTATTTCGCCGCCGACATCGCCGCTCTCGCCCTGCCCGGCGTTCACTTGATCAACCTGCCCAAGCCCGCCAGCCCCCGTGCTGTCGATGACGCAGCGGCCGCGCTGGAACAAGCGGAACGGCAGAACCTGGTCGCCACACCCATCAAGCTGTTGCTCAACATTGAGTCGGCCCATGCGCTGCGCACCGCGCATGCCCTCGCCAGCGCACACCCACGTGTGGCGGGCCTGCAGTTGGGTCTGGGCGATTTGTTCGAGCCTCTCGGCATCGACCGCCGCGAACCCACTGCCATCGAGAATGCGATGTTCATGGTGCGCATGGCAGCGGGTGAAGCGGGAGTGTTTGCCTATGACGCAGCCTTCGCCAATATCAGGGACAGCGAAGGGTTTCGGGCTGAAGCAGAACTTGCCAAGCGCCTCGGCTTTCTCGGCAAGAGTTGCATCCACCCCTCGCAGATCGCGCTCGCCAACGAAGTGTTTCGCCCGAGCGATGAAGAGATTGCGCATTCCCTGCGCGTGCTCGAAGCCGCCAAGGCTGCCAACGGCGCAGGCGCTTATGTGGTCGATGGCAAGATGATCGACCCGCCATTTTTTGCGCGCGCGCAGAGCACTGTCGCTACTGCGCGTCAAATGGGATTGATCGCGTGATCTGCCTGGCGACCTGCTGCATGCCCCGTAGCTTTGCCCGCCCCCCGCGTGCAGCAGTGTTGCTGGCGTGGGCCGGCGTGATGGCGGGCGCCATTGCCTGCGCCAGCGCCCCGGCACAGACACCCTACCCGGCACGGCCCATCACGCTCGTCGTGCCCTACCCGCCCGGCGGCTCCAACGATGTGTTCGCACGCCGCCTCGTCAAGGGCCTGGGTGATGCCCTCGGCCAGCCCGTTCTCATCGACAACAAGCCGGGTGCAGCCGGCAATATCGGCACGGCCTTCGTCGCCAAAGCCGCGCCCGACGGCTACACGCTTGCCGCCATTTCATCAAGCATGACCTCCAACGCTGCTGTGCAGGCAACGCTGGTCTATGACCCGGTCAAGAGCTTCGCGCCGGTGGCGCAGATTGCCACAGGCCCCTTCATCGTCGCGGTGAACCATGAGTTTGCCGCGCGCACGCCAGCCGAGTTCCTTGCCGTCGTCAAGAAGAACCCGGGCAAATTCAACTACGCCTCATCAGGCACCGGCAGCAGCAACCAATTTGCGACCGAAGCTTTCAAGGTGATGAGTGGCACTTTCATCGTGCATGTGCCCTATCGCGGCATGGGGCCTGCCGTGACCGATCTGGTGGGCAATCAGATCCAAATGCTGTTCGCCAGCGGCCCCTCGTTGCTGCCGCAAATCCGCACGGGCAAGCTGCGCGCGATCGGCATCACGAGTTTGACGGCCAGCCCGGTCGCGCCGGGTCTGGTGCCGATGTCGAGCGTGGTGCCAGGCTATCAGTTTGAGCTCTGGTGGGGCGTGCTGGCGCCCGCGGGTACGCCGCCCGAGATCGTGGGCACACTCAATGCCGCGATCAACAAGGTGGCTACCACTGCCGAGATGAAACAGTTTTTTCTCAACGAAGGGGCCGAGGCCACGCCGATGACGCCGGCCGAATTTGCGGCTGTCATCGCCGGTGACCTGCCGCGCTGGCGCACGCTGGCGCGACAACAATCGATTACCGCTGAATGATTGAATGAATGAATGCCATGAGCATGCCCCATTTGCCTGAACCCGCTGGCGCCACTCACACGCTTGGCCCACTAAGCGGCCTGCGCGTACTCGATCTCTCGGCCTACATCGCCGGCCCCTATGGCTGCGCGCTGCTCGCCGACCAGGGTGCCGAGGTAATCAAGATCGAGCCACCCGCCGGCGACAACCTGCGCAAGTACCCCTCGACACTGGCGAACGAAAGCCGCGCCTTTCTTGGCGTCAATCGCAGCAAACTCGGCGTGATGCTCGATCTGAAACAGCCAGCGGATTTCACCGTGCTGCTTGATCTCGTGCGCACCGCCGATGTGTTGGTACACAATTTCCGCCCCAGCGTGGCACCGCGCCTTGGCATCGGTTACGAGCAATTGCAGGCGATCAACCCGCGTCTGATCTATTGCGCAGTGTCAGGCTATGGCGAGACCGGCCCGTTGCAAGAGAAGGCCGGCTACGACCAGGTGCTGCAAACCATGACCGGCATGGCAGCAGAGCAGGGCAAGCGCGGCGGCCCGCCGGAAATCATTTATGGCTCGGTGGTCGATTACTACGCAGCCGCGCTGGTCGCCGCTGCCGTCGCATCTGCGCTGTATGAGCGCGAGAAGAGCGGCATTGGCCAGTTTGTCGGCGTCTCCTTGCTGCGTGCCGCGCTCACCATGCAGTCGGCGCGCCTGGTGTGGGTCGAGGGTGAACCCAAAGACATCAGCCGCGACATGCGCTCCGGTGGCGTCACCGGCATTCACCCGGCTCGCGAAGGCTTTCTCTACATCTCGGCCAACACGCCCCACTTCTGGAAGGCGCTGTGCGAAAAGACTGGACTCACGTCGCTCAGCGACAACCCGCGCTACGACTCCGTGAAAAAACGCGCCGGGCATGCCGCCGAAATCGTGCCGCAACTGCACGAGGCCCTCAACAGCCGCACTGCGCTGGAATGGGAAACTCTGTTCGGCGAAGACGTGCCCTGTGCCGCCGCACGCAACGTGGCCGACATGTTCGACCATCCGCAGGTGCAGGCTGAAGACATGATCACGGATTTCACTCATCCGGTAGCGGGGCGCTATCGCGGCTTCACGCGCCCGATCAAATTTGGCCGCACGCCTGGGCCACAACCCTTTGCTGCGCCTACGCTGGGCCAGCACTCGGGGACGGTACACGCCTCAATTGCGAAAAAGCCCAAGTAAATACACCGCGCAGAGGCATGCTAGCGCAAAGTCTATTGGCCTATACTTTCCCGCTGTTTTCATTTCACGACCCAAGGAGACACCATGCAATTGACCATCAACAACCGCGCGCACGACGCGGATGTCGCACCGGAGATGCCGCTTCTGTGGGTGCTGCGCGATTCGCTCGGCATGACCGGTACCAAATTCGGCTGCGGTATCGCGCAGTGCGGCGCCTGCACGGTACACATCGACGGCGTGGCGACACGCTCGTGTGTGACGCCCGCTGGCAGCATCGGCGCAAAGAAAGTGACGACGATTGAAGGTCTGTCCGCGAATGGCGATCACCCCTTACAGAAGGCGTGGATCGCCGGTGGTGTGCCCCAGTGCGGCTATTGCCAGTCAGGCCAGATCATGACAGCAGCGGCATTGCTGACAAAAACACCCAAGCCCAACCGCAAGCAAATTGTCGATGCGATGAGCGGCAACATTTGCCGTTGTGGCACCTATCACCAGATCGTCGCGGCGATTGAGACTGCGGCAGGCACCTCTGCAAAGCCCGGCACCAAAGCCGCGCCGGCAGGCGCCAAATCCGCCGCGAAGAAAGCCTGAGGAGAGCGCCATGAAACCAACCATCAAAGCCCTCGCCCCGCAAATCCTCACCCTGTCGCGCCGCCAGTTTCTGCTCGGCAGCGGCGGCCTCGCCATCGGCGTTGCCTTCGGCGTGCCGGCCCTCACTGCATCCAACAAGGCAGCCGCACAAGCTGCGGGACTGGCACCGAATCAATGGGTCACCATCGGCACCGACGGCACCATCACCATCATTTCGCCCGCCTCTGAAATGGGCCAGGGCACGATGACGGCGATGCCCCTGTGCCTCGCCGAAGACCTCGACGCCGACTGGTCGAAAGTCAAGGTGGTGCAGTCGGGCCACAACCCGAAAGCCTATGGCAATAAACTCTTCGGCGGCATCATGGCCACCGGCGCTTCGCGCACCACGCGCGGCTATTACGAACTGCTGCGCATCGCCGGCGCCCAGGCGCGTCTGGTGCTGCTCGCGGCGGCTGCCGATAAATGGAGTGTGCCGCAGGGTGAACTGAGCACCGACAAAGGCGTCGTGCATCACAAGGCCTCGAATCGCAGCATGGGCTATGGCGAGATTGCCGGCTTCGCCAAAGTGCCTGACACCATGCCGGTGGTGACTGCGGCGCAGTTGAAACCCACGAGTGCTTTCAAGCTGATCGGCAAGGATGTGCAGCGCATCGACATCGCCGCCAAGACGCGCGGTGCAGCGATGTACGGCATCGACACGCGCTTGCCCGGCATGCTCTACGGTGCGGTGCAGCGCCCGCCGATGCACAAGGACAAGATGGTGTCGATGGACGACGCCGGCGCGAAAGCGGTCAAGGGCTTCATCAAGACCGTGCCCCTGCCCTATGGCGTTGGTGTGCTCGCCGACAGCACCTGGGCCGCGAGCCGCGCGAAAGATGCGCTCAAGATCACCTGGGCCAATGACGCCATCACCAAGACCTACACCAGTGCCGATGTGCTCAAGAGTTATCAGGCCGCGGCGGCTGACCTTGATCTTGCCAAGGCCGGCGTTGAGGTAGAAAAACATGGTGCGGGCAATGCCAATATCAAGGGCGCTGCCACGGTGCTGAAAGCCGACTTTCTCTCCGAACACATGGCGCACATGTGCCTGGAGCCGATGAACGCGACCGCGCAGTGGACAGGTGACGACAAGATCGAAATCTGGTCGCCGACGCAAAGCCCGTCGATTGCCGCCCTCATCAGCAGCATCGTCACCAAGGTGCCGGCGCAGAACATCAAGGTCAACACCACCCTGCTCGGCGGTGGTTTCGGCCGGCGCGTCGATGCCGATTTCACACTCGACGCCGTGCTGCTCGCCAAAGCTGCCGAGGGCAAGCCGGTGAAAGTGACCTGGTCGCGCGAAGACGATGTCAGGAACGACAAATACCGCCCGCTGGTTGCGCAGCACATTGAGATTGGCCTCGACGCGCAGAACAATGTCACCGGTTGGCACCACCGCATGGCCGGTGAATCGATCTACGCGCGCGCCAATCCGAATGCGTTCAAGGCCGCTGGTGGCCGCGATGCACCGTTCGACGAAGGCGCAGAGCATCTCTACGAGATCAACGACAAGCTGATCGAATACGCGCGGCAGGAGCGCGGCGTCGATGTCGGCTTCTGGCGCGCGGTTGGCGGCGGCTACAGCAAGCACGTGGTCGAAACCATGATCGATGAAGTCGCCGCAGCGAACCAGGCTGACCCGGTCGATTACCGTCTCAAACTGCTCGCCAAGCATCCGCGCGCCCAGGCGGTGATTCGCGAAGTCGCGAAGATGGCCAACTGGAGCCAGAAGCGCCCGGCCGGACGTGCGCTCGGCATCGCCTACTCCGACATGTGGGAGACCCACATCGCCGAAGTGGTCGAAGTCTCGGTCGACAAAAAGAGCGGCGCGATCAAGGTGCACAACGTGTGGGCGGCGGTGGACACCGGCATCGCCGTGATGCCGAAAAACGTCGCGACCCAGGTCGAAGGCAGCATCGTGTTCGGCTTGTCGGGCGCGTTGAAGGAGCAGATCACCTTCGTCGGTGGCGTACCACAGCAGTCAAACTTTCACGACTACCCGGTAGCGCGCATGAACGAGATTCCGCCGATTGCGGTGAAAGTCATGGTCACCAGCAACGCACCCGGCGGTGTCGGCGAATGTGGCCTGCCGCCGATTGCACCAGCGATTGCCAATGCCGTGGCCAAACTGACCGGCAAGCGTTTGCGCCATCAGCCGTTCACCGCAGAGCGGGTCAAGGCGGCGTTGGCGTAAAGCACCGAAACGCTGCGACAAGGCGGCCGGAGAGCCGCTCCCACCAAGGATTTTACAAATAGAAGGCTGGAAGCCGTTGCGCACCAACGGCCTCCAGCCTTTATCTTTTTGGAATCCCGTCCGCCTTCTTCTCCCCCAAGCGCGACTCCTTGCCGGCGATCAGCTTGGCGATATTGTCGCTGTGCCGCCAGACCAACAGCAAAGACATGAAGGCAATCGCCAGGGTGGTTTCGCCCATTTCCCAAAACATCATGTGATAGAACACCGCGAACACGGCAGACACCAGCGCGGCGAGCGACGAGTAGCGAAAGAAAGCGGCGATGATGATCCAGGTAGCAAGCGTCGCGAGGCCCAGGCGCCAATCGACGGCGAACAAAATGCCCAATGCTGTGGCGACGCCTTTGCCACCCACGAATT
>JANPAR010000259.1:0-3822 GCA_031430015.1 Burkholderiales bacterium | reverse complement strand
CGCTTTGAAATTCAGGGTGCCGGGTTGGCTATTGCGCCACCTGTATCGCCCGTTGATCGGGATGACGGTGGCGCGGTTTGAGCGGGGGATGCGGGAGTATCGCGAGACACGATGAAGTTAGCCTATATGCTAACATCGCCTCTATGAACTGGGGCATCCACTTCTACAGCGAACGGGTGCGCAACGACGTGGATGCGTGGCCGGTCGGCATTCATGCCGACTTTTTGCGGTTGATTGGCCTGATGGAACAACACGGCGCCGACCTGCGGCTGCCGCACTCGCGCGCCATGGGCGAGGGATTGTTTGAATTGCGTTGCAAAGGTGCAGAAGGCATTGGCCGCGCCTTCTACTGCACAGTGGTTGGCCGGAACATTGTGATCGTTCACAGCCTGATCAAGAAAACGCAGGAAACGCCGGCGGCCGATTTACGGCTGGCGCGCAAACGTGTGAAGGAAGTACGGCGTGAGAAAGGTGCATCGTGAAAAGTGAAACCCTGAACGACAAATACAAACCTGTCCCGCTGGACGTAAAAAAGGAAGTGGCGCGGGCCATGCGCCGCCCCGGATTCAAAGCGGCGTGGGACGCCCTGGAAGAGGAATACACAACCCTGGCTGCGCTGCTCGAAGCGCGCCAGCAATCGGGGCTTACGCAAGAGCAACTGGCCGCGCGCATGGGCACGACTAAGAGCGCCGTCAGCCGCCTGGAGGCATCCTTGCGCAGTGACAAAGGCTCGCCATCGTTCGCCACCCTGCGCAAGTACGCGCATGCCTGCGGCCGACGGCTGGTGGTGAGGCTGGTGTAGCGCCTCGCCTGTGGCTTCAACGCAAATGGGCGCGCCCCTCCCCCCCGGCCAACGCGAACGACCCGACTTCCCGCGTTTCGGCCTCACCCCGTTTGCCACGCGCTTCCCCAGCCAGACCGACCGCATCGACCTGCACATCAGCTTTCCCGACAGCAGTGACGCCGCGCCCGCGACGGCCACATCGACCAACGTCGGCACCGATGTAGGCAACCCGCTCGCGCAACTCCCGCGCGTCGAGCAAACCTCGGACTTTCCCTGCGTCACCACCTGGACCCGCCGCGGGCTGCGCTGGAGCGGCGTGCGCCGCACTTAGTACTACGGCGACTTCTACGAACAGATCGTCGCACCGCTCTGCCCGGCGGACCCCACTGCAGCGCGCTTCGTCGTCCTGCGTGCCCAGGACGGCGCCCGCACCAGCCTGCCGCTCGAAGACCTTCAGCGGCGACTCCCTCCTCGCCGACCACCTCGACGGCCAACCCCTGCCCGAAACGAAACTGAGGAACACGGCGCCCCGCTGCGCCTCATCGCCCCGGCGCACTACGGCTACCCAAGCAAAATGAGGCGTCAAGCACCTGCACCGCATCGAATTCTGGCGCAGCGGCGAACACCTCATTGACCCAAGCGGCCGCGTTGAATACTTTAGGGGCCTGCGCTTCATGGTGCACCCCAGAGCCAGAGTGGCGCTAGAGGAGCGCGGGCCACATTGACAATGCGCGTGCCGGGTTGGCTATTGCGCCACCTGTATCGCCTGTTGATCGGGATGACGGTGGCGCGGTTTGAGCGGGGGATGCGGGAGCGGCGGGAGGCGCTGGGCGAAAGCCAGGAGCAGCTGCCGTAGCCCGGTCGGAGAGAGACCGGCCTGAAACCGTTGGTGGAAGCGCCTCTTGGAGACGTTGCCAGACTACTTCACAAGCGCGGCAGGAACGAAGGGATTTTCTGGGTTCACAGTCAGCGTTTGCCGTGCCGGGTGCACCACCAGATCCATCATCTCCATCGGCACTGCGCCGAACAGTGGCTCGTCGCCCAGCACCAGCGCGGACAGATCGCAAAAGCGGTCACTGAAATGCACGCGTAGCGGGCCGATCATGGGCACCCGCCTGCCGCTACCATCAGCCAGCACAGCTTCCCGCGTGCTCACCTCGTCCAGATCAAAACCCAGTTGCACCGCCACGTGCTGCGGCACTGTCATGAAAACCGAGCCCGAATCGACCAGCGCCTTAACTTCGAGCTTGCGTTTCAGGATGGTGTTTTCGAGGAGGATGTCGGCGTGTGGGATGCCCATGGCGGCGTCCGGGGTGGCGGAAAGAAGTCTTCATTATGCGCAAATTGGTCAGGCACAGACTGGGCAAAACGACACTGGCGCAGTTCGGGTAATGCACCCACCTTGAAAGCGTTGACGGGAGAGACGGTTGGAGCACGGGCCGCCAGAACCTAAAGTGGGCGCGCCTCACGGCGCACGCTTGCCGCCGATGAAATCTAGGTCGGCGCCAGCCGCGCTGTTGCCAGATCAACGGACTACGGCTCAGGTGAAGCACCGACGCCACGACAACGCACTGCTGGACGTCACCGCAATGCCCGTACTACTATAGACGCATGAAGCCAAAGGTCTACATCGAAACCAGCGTCATCAGCTATCTCACCTCTCCGCCAAGGCGCGATGTGGTGGCGCTCGGACGGCAAGAGGTGACGCGCCGGTGGTGGCAAACAAGGCGCGGCGCGTTTTCCCTCGTGGTGTCGCCCGTTGTGTTGCAAGAGGCGCAGCATGGCGATCCCGGTTACGCCCTTGCAAGAATGAACGCAATGACCGACATCCCCATCGTCGGAATTTCAGATCAGGCGCGCGTCATTGCCGCCACTTTGCTCAAGGAAAAAGCATTGCCCGAGAAGGCCGCAGTGGATGCACTCCACATCGCGATTGCCGCAGACTCTCAATCGCAATTCTTGCTGACCTGGAACTTTCGCCACATCGCCAACGCGCAAATGCGCGGCAAGATCGAAGCTATACTGACTCGAGTCGGCGTTCGTCCGCCGCTCTTATGCACACCCGACCAATTGCTGGGAGACGAGCCATGAAACCACGCGCAAAACCCATCGAACCCCTGTTCGACCCGATCCTTGATGAACTCTATCGCGCGCGCGACGCTTACGCACGCAAGTTCAATTTCGACACCGACGCAATTTGCGATGCGCTTGCGCGCCGCACGTCGAATGCGCCCACAGGAGCGAAAGCCTCACCGCCGAGCCTGAAGAAAACCACACACCACCGCGCCGGCTTGCAGCGCACCGCAGAAGCAAAGCGCACACCCGGCCGGAACACGGCCATCAAAGTCGCCGCTTGAGTCACTGCGCGACGGCGCACCGTGGCGCCACCGTACCAAGCGCGCGCTGCTCGTGCGCAATCTGAATGGCCACCCCCCTCCCCCCCGGCCAACGCGAACGCCCTGACTTCCCGCGCTTCGGCCTTTTGCCGTTCGCGACGCGCTTCCCCAGCCAGACCGAGCGCATCGACCTGCACGTCAGCTTCCCCGACAGCGGCACCGCCACCGCATCCACCCCACCTGCCAACGTCGGCACCGATGTAGGCAACTCGCTCACGCAACTCCCGCGCGTCGAGCAAACCTCGGACTTTCACTGCGTTACCACCTGGACCCGCCGCGGGCTGCGCTGGGGCGGCGTGCGCTTTGCCGACTTCTACGAACAGATCGTCGCGCCGCTCTGCACGGCAGACCCCGCTGCGGCGCGCTTCGTCGTGCTGCGCGCCCAGGACGGCGCCCGCACCAGCCTGCCGCTCGAAGACCTGCTCAGCCCCGACGTACTCCTCGCCGACCACCTCGACGGCCAACCCCTGCCGATAGAACACGGCGCCCCGCTGCGCCTCATCGCCCCGGCCCACTACGGCTACAAAAGCGTCAAGCACCTGCACCGCATCGAATTCTGGCGCAGCGACGAACACTACCGCCCCTACGGCCTGCGCTTCATGGTGCACCCCAGAGCCAGAGTGGCGCTTGAGGAGCGCGGGC
>JANPAR010000258.1:0-15839 GCA_031430015.1 Burkholderiales bacterium | reverse complement strand
CATCGACCATGAAGTCCTTGCGCAACACGGGCAGCGCACAGGCGGCGCGCGCGGCTTGCAGGTAGGCGGCCTTGCCCTGGAAGAATTGTTCGTCGGTGAGCACCGAGAGACAGGCCGCGCCGTGGGCAGCGTAGTCGGCGGCGATCTCGGCGGGTCTGAAGTCGGCACGGATCACGCCCTTTGACGGGCTGGCCTTTTTGATTTCGGCGATCACCGCCGCTTTCCCTTCGACCACCTTGCTGCGCAGCGCCGCTTCGAAACCCCGCGTTGGCGCGGCCGCGGCGGCGGCACGGCGAATCTCGGCCAGATCGATGCGCCCCTTCGCAGCGGCGACTTCAGTCGCCTTCACCGCCAGGATCTTGTCGAGGATATCGCTCATCGCAGTGCGCTATTTGAACTTCTGCGTCAGTTTGATGAAGTCATCCAGCTTGGCACGCGCGGCACCACTCTTGATGATCTCGAACGCGGTCTCGACGCCCTCTTCCAGCGTCGCGGTCTTGCCCGACACATAGATGCCCGCGCCGGCGTTGACCGCCACGATGTCGCGGGCGGCGCCGGGTTTGTTTTCCAGCGCGGCGAGCACCATTTCGCGCGACTCCTCCACGGTCGCGACGCGCAGGGTGCGCGAATCGTGCACGCCGAGGCCGAAGCGGTCGGGGTGAATTTCATACTCTTCAACGCGGCCGTCTTTGAGTTCACCCACGAAGGTGCGGCCCGAAATCGAAATTTCGTCCAGACCTTCGGCGCCGTGCACCACCATCGCGTGGCGGTTGCCGAGGCGCTGCATCACGCGCGCCTGAATGCCGACGAGGTCGCTGTGGAACACACCCATCATCACATTGGGGGCACCAGCCGGATTGGTAAGTGGCCCGAGGATGTTGAAGATGGTGCGCACACCGAGCTCACGGCGCACCGGGGCGGCGTGCTTCATCGCCGCATGATGGTTGGGCGCAAACATGAAGCCGATGCCGATCTCGTCAATGCACTGCCCCACCTGCGACGGCTGCAAGTTGATATTGACGCCGAAGGATTCGAGCACGTCGGCCGCACCCGACTTGGACGACACCGCACGCGCGCCGTGCTTGGCGACGCGCGCACCGGCGGCGGCGGCGACGAACATCGACGCAGTCGAAATGTTGAAGGTGTGCGCGCCATCGCCGCCGGTGCCGACGATGTCGACCAGGTTGGTCTGGTCTTTCACACTGACCTTGGACGCGAGTTCGCGCATGACTTGCGCGGCAGCGGTGATCTCGCCGATGGTCTCCTTCTTGACCCGCAAGCCGGTGATGAAGGCCGAGATCAGCACCGGCGACATTTGCCCGCTCATGATCTGGCGCATGATCTCGAGCATTTCGTCGTGAAAAATCTCGCGGTGCTCGATGACGCGCTGCAGGGCTTCCTGGGGGGTAATCATGGTCAGACTCCTTGAAGAAAATTCTTGAGCAAGCGATGACCGTGTTCGGTCAGTATCGATTCGGGGTGGAACTGTACGCCTTCTACATCCAGGGTTTTGTGGCGCAGACCCATGATTTCACCATCTGCAGTCCAGGCAGTGACGTCCAGACAATCGGGCAATGACGCGCGCTCAACCGCCAGCGAGTGATAGCGCGTCGCCGTGAACGGCGTGGGCAGGCCCTTGAACACGCCCTGCCCGGTGTGCTCAACCGGCGAGGTCTTGCCGTGCATCAGCGTCTGTGCGCGCACCACCTTGCCACCGAAGGCCTGGCCCAGTGCCTGATGGCCGAGGCAGACGCCGAGGATTGGCAACTTGCCGGCAAATATCTTGATGACGTCAAGCGAGATCCCCGCTTCATTTGGCGAACAGGGACCGGGCGAGATGACAATTTTCGCCGGCTGCATCGCGGCGACTTCAGCCACCGTGACTTCGTCGTTGAGCACAACCTTCACGTCGGCGCCGAGTTCACCGAAATACTGCACCAGGTTCCAGGTGAAGGAGTCGTAGTTGTCGATCATCAGGATCATGCCGGCCTCCCGCGCCCAATCGCCGTTGCCAATCTCGCCAACGCGCCGACCGTCAGCGCAGCAATGACCTTGCGTCGGAACGCATGGCGTACTCCGCATACAGCTGTGCTAACTTTGCCAAGTCGGTGACCGTTCGGTCCACCCAAGCGTTGAACAGGGGTTATTGCGTGTCGTACCTGCGTTTTTTGGAATGGTTTGTCCCGGTAGCGCTGCGCGCAGACGCGGCACTGGTGGCACGCCATCGCGGCATGGCCGCAGCGCTGCTGTCGATCAGTTGCGTGACCACCCTGCTGGCAGTCGTCTACTTCAACTTGAAGCCGCAGATCAGCCTGATCGAATGGGTCGTTCTGCTGGGCGGCATCGCGTTCCCAATCGGGGGGGCGCTCTACATTCGACAGACCGGCAAAATCACGCGCGGCCTGCTCGTCACCAATCTGGCCGGCATTGCCGTGGTCGTCGGGTGGGCTGTACTGACCGGCGGGATAGCGTCGGTGGCTCTGCCCTGGATGATTGCCAACCTGGGCCTGGTGTGCACATTTGGCAGCGTGGCGCTGCCCTTGATTATCGGCGGCACAGTGATTGCCACATTGGCCGCACTTTATCTTTCGACCTACCTGGGCTGGTTGCCGGTCTCCACCATCGGCGCTGATGTGCTGCCCGAAATGCACGCCCTCGCGCTCATTTCCAGCGCCACGCTGATGGTGTTCGCTGCGCTGATCATCGCCGGGGAGCGCGCCCGCGCCAAGACGCGACTGCGCAAGGCGCTGGAGCGCGCCGAAATTGCCAATCGCGTCAAGTCGGCGTTTCTCTCTTCGATGAGCCACGAATTTCGCACGCCGCTGAGCGCCGTGCTGGGTTATGCCGAAGTGTTGCGCGAAGACACGCAAACGCCGCTCTCGCCGGATCAGAAGGCCTACCTGCAGCACATCATTGACGCCAGCGAACACCTGTCCGCACTGGTCAGCCAGGTACTCGACATGGCGCGCATCGAGGCCGGCGAAATCAATCTGTCTCGCAGCCCCGTGCAACTGCACGACATCTTGGAATCGGCGCGTGCGATGATGTCCCTTGAGGCAGCGGCCTGCAGCGTCGCACTGCTGGCCGATGTGCCGGCCGGGATTCCCGACATCAACGCTGATGAGACGCGCCTGCGTGAGGTGCTGATCAACCTGATCGACAACGCCATTCGCTACAACCACCCCGGCGGCAAGGTCACCATCCGTGTACGGCTGGACGCCGCCGGCAATCGTCTGCGCATTGAAGTCGAGGACACCGGCCGCGGCATTGCTGCCCATCGTCAAGCCAGCGTCTTTGTGGCGTTCGAGCGGCTCGGTGCCGAATCGGGTGCCGTCGCCGGCAGCGGCCTCGGCCTGGTGATCTCGCGCCGGCTGATCGAACTGATGGGCGGCACGATTGGCTTCTGGTCGACCGAAGGCAAAGGTTCGACCTTCTGGTTTGAGTTGCCGCTGAACGCCGCCTGACGGATCCACGTTTGCCATGATGTCAGGTATCCAGCCGGGTATCGAGGCCGGCCGTGGCCATCTCGGCCGCGCGCAACACTGCCTGCGCCTTGATGCGCGTCTCGTTCCATTCGGCTTCAGGCACAGAGTCGGCGACGATGCCGGCTGCGGCCTGCACGTGCAATAACCCATCCTTGATGACACCAGTGCGAATCGTGATCGCCAGGTCCATGTCGCCGTGAAAGCCGAGGTAGCCCGCTGCACCGCCGTAGATGCCGCGCTTGACCGGCTCGATCTCTTCGATGATTTCCATCGCGCGCACCTTGGGCGCGCCAGTCAGCGTGCCGGCCGGGAATGATGCTTTGAATACGTCGATGGCATCGAGCCCGGGTTTCAAACGCGCTTCGACGTTCGAGACGATGTGCATCACGTGCGAGTAGCGCTCGATCACCATGGTATCGGTTACTTTCACGGTACCGGTCTCGGCGATGCGGCCGATGTCGTTGCGGCCAAGGTCAATCAGCATCACGTGTTCGGCGCGCTCTTTCGGATCGGCGAGCAATTCCTCCGCGAGAGCTTTGTCTTCTTCCGGCGTGGCGCCGCGCTTGCGCGTGCCGGCGATCGGCCGCACCGTCACGCGCTTGGGATCTTGCGCACTCACTGAAGCGGGTGTCTCAGGCTCGACGCGCACCAGAATCTCCGGCGACGCCGCGACCACCTGAAACTCGCGGAAGTTGAAATAGAACATGTAGGGCGAAGGATTGAGCGTGCGCAGGCTGCGGTAGAGCGCGAGCGGCTCGGCATCAAACGGACGCGTCATGCGCTGACCGATCTGCACCTGCATCACGTCGCCATCGAGAATGTATTGCTTGCATTGGGCCACCGCGTCGAGATACGCAGCTTCTTCGATATTCGACTGCACCGCATGCGCCGCAACGGCGCGATGATCAGGGATCGCTGCCGGCTCGCGCAACTGTGCGAGCAACTGGCGCAGACGTTCCTGGCCATATTCGTAACTGCCGGGATTGCGCGGATCGGCGTAGACCACAAGGTAGAGCTTGCCGGCAAGGTTGTCGACAATCGCCACTTCTTCACTCTGCAACAGCACGATGTCGGGTGCGCCGATCGGGTCTGGCTTGGGAGGCCGCGACTTGATGAAGCGGTCAAGCCGCGGCTCGACAAAACGCACACAGTCGTAGCCGAACGCGCCGACGAGGCCGCCGGCGAAGCGCGGCAGATTGGGCAGCGGCGCCACCTTGAAGCGGCGCATGTAATGGCGAATGAAGTCGAGTGGATTGCTCCCCTTCGCTTCTTCGCCCACCGTCTCGCCGTGAATCACCTGAATCGATGCGCTGCCTGCGTCATCGCGCACCACGATGCGCGTCTGGCACGGTAAACCAATGAACGAATAGCGGCCAAAGCGCTCACCGCCCTGCACCGATTCGAGCAGATAGGTATAGGGCTTGTTGGCCAGCTTGAGATAAATTGACAGCGGCGTATCGAGATCGGCGAAGGTCTCAAGAACGAGGGGAATGCGATTAAAACCGCGCTCGCGCAGCGCGTCAAATTCCTGGGGAGTCATGACAGAACCTTGTAAAAATCAGCAACATCGGACACTGGCACACCGCTCTTGCTGGTACTTGCCGGCGGGGACAGCGTCGAGCGAAGCTCAGACGCGGGAAGTCTCCCGTAGCCGCCAGGGCCACGCCCCCGGAGCAGCGCTCCATACACGATGTTGATTCGACAGGTTCATGTTGAGATGATGCGTTGTTGCTTGACCGGGTTTGACCCAGGAACCTGACCTAGGCCCGCTGCGAAAGCAACTGCTGCGCGGCGTCAACCAAGGTCGCCACTATACCATCGCAGTCGAGGTTTTCCACCGGTTCACCCTCGTTATAGCCATACGGCACGACCCACACCTGGCAGCCCGCAGCGCGCGCGGCCGCCGTGTCATTGCCCGAGTCACCGATGAACAATATCTCGGAAACCTTTGTCCCCCAACGGTTTGCGGCGTAGTCGATCATATCGGGCGCGGGCTTTTTGTGTGCCGTGGTATCGCCGCTGACGATCACGCTGAAGTAATGCGCCATGTTGCAGCGCTCCAACAAGGGCTGCGTGAAGCGTGCCGTTTTGTTGGTGCAGACACCGAGCTTCAAGCCCGCTGCACGCATCGCATCGAGGCCCGCAAATACACCGGCGTAAGGCGCGGCGTGTTGTCCATTGAGCACTTCGTAGTGACGCCAGTAAGCTGCGAGCAGCGCCTCAAAAACCGCGCCGTTATCAGGTTGCCCCAGATGACGCAGGCAGCGCTGCACCAGCACGTGGATGCCTTTGCCGACGAAGCGCTCGACGGTCGCCGCGTCAATATCAGCATGTCCGCATTCGGCCAGCGCCGCGCTGGCAGCAGCGGCGAGGTCGGGCGAGGTGTGCAGCAACGTACCGTCAAGGTCGAACAGCACGGCGCGGATAGCGTTGGGCAACACCTTCATGCAGCGCCCCTCAAGCAGCAGCAGCCGGCGGTGGCGTGTCTTCGCCTTTGCGCCGGAAGTTGATGCGGTGGGTGTTGAACGCCACATACAACACCGGCAGCACGATGAGTGTCAGCAACGTCGCCGAAATCAGCCCGCCGATCACCACCACCGCAAGCGGCTTTTGCGTCTCCGAGCCGATGTCGGTCGAGAGCGCCATCGGCAGCAAGCCGAGCATCGCGAGCAGGCCTGTCATCAGCACCGTGCGCAGACGCTGCATCGAGCCCTCCGTCACCGCATGCTCCGGCGTGGCACCGGCGTTGCGCAACTGGTTGAACACCGTCACCATCACGACGCCATTCAACACCGCCTGCCCGAACAGCGCGATGAAGCCGATCGCCGCCGACACGCTGAGCGGAATGTCGGTGATGAGCAAGGCAAAAATGCCGCCGATCATCGCGAACGGCACATTAAGAATGATCAGCACCGCACTCTTGATCGAGTTGAAGGCGTTGAACAGCAGCACAAAGATCAGCAGAATCGAAATCGGCACCACCAGGGCCAGGCGCGCCATCGCGCGCTCCTGGTTCTCAAACTCGCCCGACCAGCTAATCCGGTAACCCTCGGGTAGCTTGACTTTGGCGTTAACGGCAGCCTGCATGTCTGCCACCACGCTGCCCATGTCACGATCGCGAATGAAGATGCCAATCGCCATCACGCGCCCGCCGTTTTCGCGGGCAATGTTCATGCTGCCGCCGGCCGCCTGAAAAGTCGCCACTTCCGAGAGCGGAATGTAGGCACCGCCGCTGGTGGCCAGCAGCACGCCCTTCATGCGCTCCAGCCCGCGCTCTTCTTCCTTGAGGCGCACCGCCACCGCAAAGCGGCGCTCGCCTTCCCACAAATAGGTCGCGGCCTTGCCACCCAAGCCGGCTTCGATCACATCCTGAATGTCGGCCACGTTGAGGCCGTAGCGTGCAGCGCGCGCGCGGTCGATGTTGACCAGGTAATTGGGCAACTCGCCGACGCGGTCGATCAGCGCGCGCGTCACACCCGGCACGTCATGCACCTGGGCGAGTACGTCACTTGCCACCTTCATCAGGGTCGGGATATCCTCTCCGAACACCTTGATCACGATCTGGCCGTCGATCTGCGAAATGCTCTCCAGAATGTTGTCGCGGATCGGCTGCGAGAACGAGGGCTTGATCGCCGGCAATGCCAGCAGCGCCTGCTCCATTTCATCCATCACCTGACGCTTGGACAGGCCGCGCGTCCATTCGTTTTCGGGTTTCAGATCGACCAGAAATTCGGCCATGTTGATCAGCTTGGGATCGGTACCGTCTTCGGGCCGTCCGGCTTTGGAAATCACCGAATTGACCTCCGGAGTCTTCAGGACAATGCGGCGGATCTGGCCGTTTTGAACTTGCGCTTCACTCACCGACACCGATGACGGCAGCTTGACGTTGAGCCACAGCGAGCCTTCGTTGAGTTCAGGCAAGAACTCGGTGCCCAGTTTCGGCACCACCGCAAAGCTCGCCGACAGCGCCACTAACGCAATCGCGATCACTTTGTAACGGTGATCCAAGCTCCATTTGAGCACCGGCTCATACAGGCGTTTGGAGAACACCACGATCGCGCTGTCGTGATGCGGCAGATTCTTGGAGAGCCACTTGTAGCAAAGCAGCGGCACCAGGGTGAGCGAGAGGATCAGCGAGCCGATCAAGGCAAAGGTGACCGAATACGCCATCGGCGCAAAGATGCGCCCTTCATGCCGCTGCAGGGTGAAGATCGGAATGTGCGCAGCGATGATGATGATCATAGAGAACAGCGTTGGCCGTCCCACTTCGACGGCGGCATCGAGAATCGTTTTCAGGCGGTAGCGGTCCTCCTTGCGGTCCACCTTGTCATCGTGAAACTGCTCGACCATGGATAAACGCCGGAACACGTTTTCGACCACGATCACTGCGCCGTCAACGATGATGCCAAAGTCCATCGCCCCCAGAGAGAGCAGGTTGGCCGGAATCCCGACCCAAGTCAGACCAACGAAGGTGGACAGCAACGAGAGTGGAATCACCAGCGCCACAATCGCCGCCGCGCGGAAATTGGCGAGGAACAGATAAAGCACGATGGCCACCAGGCCTGCGCCCTCCAGCAGATTCTTGAACACCGTATTGAGGGTCTTGCCGATCAGCCACGAGCGGTCATAGAAGGGCACGATGGACACGCCTTTGGGCAGGCCGTTGCGATTGAGTTCGTCCACCCGCGCCTTGACCTCCTTCAATATCTTGGACGGGTTTTCGCCCTTGCGCATCAGCACCACGCCGGTGACGGCGTCGTCGTCCTTGTCTTGCCCCACCACGCCCTGGCGCGGCACGCTGCCCACATGCACCCGTGCCACATCGCGCACCAGCACCGGTGTGCCGTTGCGCTCGGCCAGCACGATGTTGTCAATGTCAGCCGCATCGCGCAGCAAGCCAATGCCGCGGATCGTGTACTGCTGCCCGCCCTGCTCCACATAGCCGCCACCGGCGTTGTTGTTGCCGCGTTCGAGCGCTGTCTGCAAGTTCTGCAGGGTCAGCTTGTAGGCGCGCAGTTTGGCAAGGTCCGGTTGCACCTCGTATTGCTTGATCAGACCGCCCATCGGCACGATGTCGGCCACACCAGGGATACGCCGCAACGCACGCTCGATCACCCAGTCTTCGAGGGTGCGCAACTCCTTGGAATCATGCGCATCAGACTTGACCCGATAGCGGTAGATCTCGCCAATCGCAGTCGACAGCGGCGCAATGTCCGGCTCCACGCCGGGCGGCAGCACGACGGTGCGCAGGCGCTCGCCGACCTGCTGGCGCGACCAGTTGACGTTGGCATCGTCATCAAAAGTAAGAATCAAAAACGACAAGCCGAACTGGGTGTGCGAGAACATGCGCACCGCGTTGGGCAGGCCCGACAGCGCGACTTCGAGCGGAATCGTGACCTGCTTCTCCACCTCTTCAGCAGCACGGCCAGGGAATAGCGTAATCACCGTCACCTGGGTATCGGTGACATCGGGAAAGGCCTCGACCGGCAGGTTCTTGAACGCGATCAGGCCGCCCGCCACAAACAGCAGGGTGGCGAAAAAAATCACCAGCGGCTGATGCAGCGCGAAGGCGACGATGCGCTTGATCATGCTGCTTTCCTGGTGTTCAACGCGCGCTCAATCTTCATCTCACTCTTCATTCTTCGACGCAGCGGCGCGAAACAACTGCTGCAACAACAGCACGCCCTCGGTGACGATGCGCTGTTCCGGCAGCAGACCGGCTGTCACCGCAAGCTGGCCCTTGCGCTCGGCGCCGATGGTGACCGGCACGCGCTCAAATTTTCCCGTACCGCGCTCGATGAACGCATAGTGCTTGCTCTCGGAAAACACCACAGCGCGCGCCGGCACCGTCACCGCCCTGACCCCCACCGCCGCAAACTGCGCGGTGACCAGCATCTCGCCCTTGAGCTTGCGCGCGCTGTTGTCAAGGGAACCGCGTGCCTTGATGGTGCGCGACTGCGGGTCAATGAAGTCGGCCACGGTGTCGAGCGTGGCGTCAAACTCTTCGCCGGGTACATGCTCGGACTTGAGCTTGAACTTGGCTCCTTTTTTGAGTGCTGGCAAATCCTCTTCGCGGGCATCAATGTTGACCCACAGCTTGCCCGGGTCAGTCACCACGAACAACGCCGGTGCGCCGCTCTGGTCGGTGCGCAACTCCTGCCCCGGATTGAGATTGCGCTCGACCACAATGCCGCCCAGCGATGTTTTCAAGGCCACCGATTGATCGACATTGGCGCTGCCGCCGTAGAGACCGACGCGGGCTTTGGCGCGCGCCAGTTCGCTGCGCGCACGCGCTTGATCGGCTTCGGCCTGCGCAAAGTCCTTGCGCGGCGCGACGCCGTTGTCGAACAATTCCTTGACGCGCGCCAGACTCTTTTCAGTCAGTGCGAAATCTGCGGCAGCCTTACCCACATCAGCCTGGGCCTGACCAAAATCGGGCGACGCAATCGACGCGAGCGCCTGCCCTGCCTTCACCAAGTCTCCTGGCTGTGCGGCGATGCGCACCACGCGGCCATTGAACGGCGGGTAGATACGTACAGTGCGGTTTTCGTCCCAGGTTAGCCGCGCAGTGAGTTCAATGCTTGACTGCGCCGGATCCTTGACGGCGGCCACGGTGAGAATCGCAAGTTGCGCGCTGTTGGCGGGAAAGGTGATGACACTGCCCGCCACCTGCGGTTTGGGTGCGGGTGGCGCCGCTGGCTTCTCGCTACAGGCCGCCAGAAGCAGGCTCGCGGCCAACATCGCGCCCGCGCCAACCCGCGCACCGGTTCTCGAAACACCGCAAAGAACCGCTCCCACTGGGAATCTCCGGGTCGCACCTCCAGGAACGGGTGCCACCGCGGCGCTCCGGGGCATGGGCGCGCCGGCCATCAGTTTCGCTGTCGTCATCACACTCATCAAGTTTGCCGCGTTTCCGGATGTCATTGCATGCCCTGGCTCAAGGTATAGGCAGCCAACGCCTTGGCATGATCGGCGCGCGCGTTGGCGGCATCGATCTGAATCGCTTTAAGGGTTCGGCGTGCGTCGAGCAAATCCATCACGCCGATGGCGCCATTCTTGAATGCGAACTCGGCGGCATTGGCAGTGCGCTCGGCCTCTTTCACCAATTCACCCTCGAAGCGCGTGAGGCGCTCGCGCGCCGCCGCGAGATCGCCGGATGCGCGTGACACGTCGCTGCGCGCCTGCGCGAGCACGCGGTCGAGAATATCGCGCGCGGCGTACCAATCGGCCTGTGCCCGGGCGATTTCACCCTCATTGTTATGGCGCACGAAGAGCGGCACCGAAAAAGCCACCCCGAAACTGTTACCAGTGCCCTGGTTGTTGGCGTCGGCGCGATTGGGCCAGTGCTCATATTGCAGGCCGACCAACACGTCGCGCGTGCGCAGCGACTGCGCCAGCTCGCGCGCTTTGTCAGCCGCTGCCACGCGCGCGCGCGCGGCGCGCACATCGGGGCGTGTTTCGAGCTGCACATCGCTCACACCGGCGGTCGTTGCAACCTCCTGTTTTGGCCAAGGCGTGACCACACGAATCGACGCTGCATTGGATTCGGCGCCGATCAGATAAGCAAGGTTGACGCGCGCACGCGCCAACTCCGCTTCGAGACCGCGCGCATCGTTTTGGGCACGCAGCACATCGACGCGAATGCGCGAAACATCGGCCGCTGCGAGGTCGCCTGCCTTCAGGCGCAGTTGCGCTGCTTCGGCGGTCTTGCCGAACAAGGCAGCGGTCTCGGCTGCCGAAGCCGCTTTCTCCTGCGCGGCGAGCAAGTCAAAATAGGCAAAGCGCAGCGCGAGCAATTGCTGGCGGGTGATTTCCTGCACGTCCTCGGCGGCGGCACCGTCCAGCCGGCGCGCAGTCTCGGTGCGCAATTCGGCTTTGTTGCCACGCTCGATCAGTTGATCAACGCGCACAATGCTGTCCACCGTCTTGGCGCGCGGGTCGCCGCCGCCAATGCCGCGGTTGGGATTGATGTTTTGGGTGGTCCACGACAACTGCGGGTTGGGCTGCTGCCCTGCGGTAATGACGTCGGCCTCGGCCTGGCCGCGCACACGCCGCGCCAGCGCGATGTCGCGGTTGTGCTGCACCAATAGCATTTCGGCGGCCGGCAGCGTGAGCGCGCCTGCGTTCAGGCTGGCCTGCGCAAAGGCCGCCGTACCTGCCGCCAACAGGAGGCTTGCCAGCGCAGCAGCGCAAAGGGGATGGTGAGAGCATTTCATAGGGGCGCGAATTATCGTTCAAACCGGCTTAAATCGGCCTTAACCGTGCAGCGCGAAAACGCACCGTCACCCGCAAGCCACCGCCCGGGTTATCGTCCAAACCGATCACTCCACCATGGGCCTGCGCCGCGCTCTGCGCAATCGCCAGCCCCAAGCCACTGCCAGGCGTGCGCGACCCCGGCACACGGTAAAAGCGGTCGAACACTCGCTCACGATGTTCAGCTGCGATGCCCGGCCCGGTGTCACTGACGCCGAGCACTATCTCTGCGCCCTGCTGCACCACCTCGACATCGACGCGTCCGCCGCGCGGCGTGTAGTGCAGGGCGTTGTCAATCAGGTTGCCGGCCAGCGCGCGCAGGGCGAAGCGGTCGCCATTGAGCGAGACCACATCAGCACGCGTCACGCCCGCATCCACCCCCAACTCGAAGGCGTGGGCCGCGCGCTCGCCCACGGCTTCACGCACCAGTTCATCGAGGCGCAACGGCGCGCGTGCACGGCTGCGCGCGGCCTCTTCTTGCCGCGCCAGATCGAGCAGTTGCGCGATCAGGTGGCTGGCGCGGTCAATGCCGCCGTGCAGGGCGTGCAGCGCGGCGGCGCGCTCCGCATCATTGGTGGCGCGCTCGGCGATTTGCGTTTGCAGCTTGAGCGCGGTCACCGGCGTGCGCAACTCGTGCGCGGCGTCGGCGACGAACGCGCGCTGGGTGTCGAAGGCGTGGCCAAGCCGGTCAAGCAGGCGGTTGAGCGCGGCCACCAATGACATCACCTCGGCTGGCGTGTTCTCCGTGGCAATCGGTGCAAGGCTTTCGGCTGAGCGCTGCTCTACCTGATGCGCAATGCGTTCGAGCGGCTGCAGGCCGCGCCGCACTGTCAGGAGAATGGCAAACGCGAGTACCGGTGTCAGGACCAGCAGCGGCCAGACGCTGCGCAGTGCCATGCGCGCGGCCATCGCACTGCGCGCGCTCATCGGCTGCGCTACCTGCACCTGGTTGTCGCCGACGCGCTCGTGATAGACGCGCCAGTCGCCACTGCCAAAGCGCACCGTGGCAAACCCATTGGCACTGCGCGGCGGCATGTTGGAGGCGCGGTCCGACAGATAGAGGCTGTTGCCAGCCCGGTCCCAAATCTGCACCACGATATGCTCTTCGACGGCGTCCTCACGCGAAAGCACATTGATCGGCGAAAACGCACGGCTCGGCAGCGCCCCGGCGATCTGGCGCATGTGCAGATCGGCCATGTCGTTGGCGGTGTTGCGCGCCGCGAGGTAGACCCCGCCACCGCCGGCCGCCAAGCCGCTGCCCAGCGTGGCCAGCAGCCACAGCAGCAGACGCGTGCGAATCGAGGTCAAGGCCGTGCTGCATCCGGTGCATTTGCACCAGCAGGGGAGCGCGGCGACAAATAGCCGACGCCGCGCACGTTCTGGATGAAGTCGGCGCCAAGCTTCTTGCGCAGCGCGTGAATGTAGACCTCGACCGTATTGCTCTCGACCTCATCACCCCAGCCGTACAGTTTGTCTTCAATCTGGGTCTTGGAAAACACCACGCCGGGGCGGTCCATGAAGGTGCGCAGCAGCGACAACTCGCGTGCCGTGAGTGATACTGGTACACCATCGCGCGACACTTCACGCGTGGCCGGGTTGAACTCCACGCCGCGATGGCGCAACACCGGCTCGGTGCGCCCGGAGCGGCGGCGCAGCAGCGCTCGGATGCGCGCGGCCAGTTCATCGAGATCAAACGGCTTGACAAGGTAGTCATCAGCACCGGCGTCGAGGCCCTGCACGCGCGCCGGCACTTCGTCGCGCGCTGTGGCGATCAACACCGGCAGGTCATTGCCCTGCTTGCGCAATGTCTTGAGCACATCGAGACCGTTTTTGCGCGGCAGGCCCTGGTCGAGCACCATCAGGTCGTAGCTATGCGCCGCGATGGCAGTCTCTGCCGCCTCGCCGTCCTCCACCCAATCAACCACGAAGCCGTCCTGGCGCAGACCGGTGCGCACACTGGCGCCGATCATCGGGTCGTCTTCCACCAGCAAGATGCGCATGCTTGTTCTCCGCAGGGCTGCTTTGGATTATCCGGCGAATCGCTTAAATGCGGCTTAACCACGGCTCGATCAGCGCTCGAAAGCAACACCGCTAAACCCGCGATGCCGCCTGAAGTAAAGAGGATGCAAGTGTGCGCCGGGTACACTGCGTCCAAGCCGCAGCCTCCCGCCAGACTCACACACACATGCTCGTCCTCGGTATCGAAACCTCCTGCGATGAAACCGGCATCGCCCTCTACGACAGCGTGCATGGTGCCGCGCGCGCGTCCGATGGCCTGATTGCGCAAGCCCTGCACTCGCAGGTTGCGATGCATGAAGACTACGGTGGGGTCGTGCCCGAATTGGCTTCACGCGATCACATCCGCCGTATATTGCCGCTCACGCGCCGTGTGCTCAACCAAGCCGGTGTGCATGCGCGCGATCTTGACGCCGTCGCCTTTACGCGCGGCCCGGGCTTGGCCGGCGCCCTTTTGGTCGGCGCGGCGGCGGGCAATGCGCTCGCGCTCGCGCTTGGGGTACCCGCCATTGGGGTGCATCATCTTGAAGGGCATTTGCTCTCACCCCTGCTCTCGGCCGCACCACCCGCGTTTCCGTTCGTTGCACTCCTCGTGTCGGGCGGCCACACGCAGTTGATGCGCGTCACCGGCGTCGGCCAATACGAACTGTTGGGCGAGTCGATTGACGATGCCGCTGGCGAAGCCTTTGACAAAAGCGCCAAACTGCTGGGCCTCGGTTACCCTGGCGGGCCGGCCCTGGCCAAGCTCGCAGAGACCGGCGACCCCACGCGCTTTCGCTTGCCACGGCCCATGCTCGACAGCGGTGACTTGAGTTTCAGTTTCAGTGGCCTCAAGACGGCCGTGTTGAAACTGGTGCAGGCCCAGGCGGGCGGTGCGGACAGTGGGGGCGGCGGCGCACACGCCACCCCACCCAGAGCGCACGCCGACATTGCGCGCGCCGTAGAAGACGCGATTGTCGATGTGCTGGTGGCCAAATCCCTCTCCGCCCTGCAACGCACCGGCCTCGACCGCCTCGTAGTGGCGGGCGGCGTCAGCGCCAATCGCCGCTTGCGCGCGCGCCTCGATACCGCTGCTGCGCAACGCAGCGCTCAAGTGTTTTACCCAGAGCAGGCGCTATGCACCGACAACGGCGCGATGATCGCGTTTGCCGGTGCTTGCCGCCTCGCATTGCAAACCACTGACAAATCACCTGGCGACGGCTCCCGTGACCGCGCCGATGCCCACCCGAATGACTACGCGTTTGCCATCCGCCCGCGCTGGGACATCACTCGCATCAATTGATGTTTCTTTTTAAGGTCACCCGGAGAGTGTTGGTGCATGCGGATTACAGGCCTGATGCCGCCGTGAAGAGCTTGCACCAAGGCTTTGCGCGCAGGGTCAACGCGGCGTGCGCGTCAGCTCAAAAAACTCGCTCATCAAAAAATCTTCCAGGCCGGCAGTGTCACTCTGGCGTGCTGAGAGCCGAATGACGCGAGCTTGCCTTGTCGACTGCCATGTGAAGTCTTCTTTCTCATGATCGCGAATGATGGCGATCATGCGCCTCACGATGGCGAGCTGCATGTTCGGGTTGTTGCCAATCTTGACTTCGATCACTTGCGACAGCTGGCGGTTGATGTCGCGATTCCAGCCGTAGAACAAAAACTCGCCGTCGTAGATGCCGACGCGCCTGATAGAAAACACGCCGCCGCCGCGCGGCTGGGTCGCGCCCATGGTCGGTGCCTTGATGGTGCCCATGTTGGCAGCGACGATCGCATCGCGCCGCGCTTTCTCGTCTTCAAGCGGTGACGGTGGCGCAGGCGCGGAAGCCGCTTGGGCATCGCTGCTGCCCGCGCGCGCGCGGCGGCGCGCGTCGAGTTGTTGCGCCATGTCCGGCTCGGTGGCAGCGGGCGCGGGGGTTGCAGGTGCGGTGCTGACAAGCGGCGGCTGTGGCGAGGGTTTTGCCAGCACCGGTGGCGGCGGTGGCGTGCGCTGCGGCGGCGTGCGGCGCGGTGGCGTTGGTGCCGCAGGTGCCGCGGGTGCCGCGCTGGCCGGCTCGGCGGGCGCAACTTGCGGCTGCGCTGCCGCCTCGGGCGAGCGCGGTGGTG
>JANPAR010000257.1:0-14043 GCA_031430015.1 Burkholderiales bacterium | reverse complement strand
GAACCCGTCGACCTACGAAGACCTCAGTGTTTTCGAGAACCTCGAAATCTCGCATCCGGCGCAGCGGGGCATCCTGGATTGCCTGTTTTCGCGCCGCACCGCCGAGGTCGCCGAACGCATCGAGACGGTGGCCGCCGAGATCTACCTGACCGAGCACTTGCGCACCAAGGCCGGGCTGCTCTCGCATGGGCAGAAGCAATGGCTGGAGATCGGCATGCTGCTGATGCAGGAGCCGCAGCTGTTGCTGCTCGACGAACCGGTGGCCGGCATGACCGACGAAGAGACCATGAAAAGCGCCGACCTGTTTCTCTCGCTCAAGGGCCGTGTCTCGCTGGTGGTGGTCGAACACGACATGGATTTCGTGGCCAAGATCGCCAACAAGGTCACTGTGCTGCATGAGGGCAGCGTGCTGGCAGAGGGCAGCATGGACACGGTTCAGAAAGATGAGCGGGTGATCGAGGTATATCTTGGGCGCTGATTCGCAGGTCCTTGTGTTGCGTCAAGCAGGCGCCAGGGACTGACCGCCCATGCTCGCGATCTCCGGTGTCAACCAGTTCTACGGCGGCAGCCACACGCTGCGCAACCTCTCGTTCGAGATTCCGGACGCGGCCTGCACCACGCTGCTCGGACGCAATGGTGTCGGCAAGACTACGCTATTGAAATGCCTGGTTGGCCTCGTGCCGATCAAGTTGGGCGCGATCCTGTGGAACGGCAAAGACATCAGCAAGCTTTCCCCCGACGCGCGCGCCAGGCAGGGCATCGCCTACGTGCCGCAGGGCCGCGAAATTTTTCCGCGCCTGACTGTCGAAGAAAACCTGCAAATGGGCCTCGCCACGCAACCACGCGGCGCGAAGATTCCCTCTCGCATTTTCGACATGTTCCCAGTGTTGAAAGACATGATGCACCGGCGCGGCGGCGACCTGTCAGGCGGCCAGCAACAGCAACTCGCCATCGGCCGCGCCCTCGCGATGAACCCCAAGCTGCTGATTCTCGATGAACCCACCGAAGGCATCCAGCCGTCGATCATCAAGGACATCGAACGCGCCATTCGTTCACTTGCCCAGAGTGGAGAGATGGCGATCTTGTTGGTCGAGCAGTATTACGACTTCGCCGAATCGCTGGCCGGCCACTACGTGGTGATGTCGCGTGGTGAGGTGGTGAAGTCAGGCAGGGGTGCCGACATGGCGCGCGACAACGTCAAGGCGCTGTTGTCGGTGTAGCCGGTTCGAGCCTTTTTTGGAAACGGGGGAAGGGCGCGGATTGAATAAGCCAATCCACGCGTTTGTGTCCGGCAGCCACATCAGCCAAGCGGCGTACGAACTTCGGCAACACCTTGGGGCGCGCACGAGAGGCTCGCCGTGCCACGCACCGGCGATTTGCTCGAACAGATCTTCAGGCCATGCCGCCCCGCCCTCATCATTGCTGTTTGCAGGTGCTGCATCTACTGGCATGACCACTACCTCGATCAGCCGGTGGCGGAATGAGGGCGGCAGATCAACGGTGATGGAGTCCTGCGCATCGGGAAACATTTTGCGTATCGCTTCCATGGCTTGCTTCTCCTGCTCTAGTTGGTGCTGGAAATGTTTGATGCGCACATTATGCTGATAACAGCGGGAAATCGATAGGCGGCCACAGCGAACGCGATTGCCACTGGCTTATGTGCCATTTCGATAAAACCGTTGGTGGAAGCGGTTTTCACGCCGCCGTTCTTGGCAAAGCCGCATCCACCAAGGCTTCCGGGTGGGATGCTTGGGTGAAATGATTGTGGTAACGTTGCTACATATTCATTCAACGATCCAGAAACCACCATGACCATCACCACCGTTTCAAGCCGCGAGTTCAACCAGGATGTTGGCCGCGCAAAGAAAGCCGCCCGCGCCGGGCCCGTCATCATCACTGACCGCAGCCGGCCTGCCCACGTGTTGCTGACCTTTGAGGCCTATAAAAAAATTGCCGGCGTGCGCACCAGCATCGCCGATTTGCTGGCGATGCCGGGGGTTGCGGACGTTGCGTTGAAACTGCCGCGCTCACGCGAGCTGGCCCGCGCGGCGGATTTGTCCTGATGTATCTGCTCGACACCAATGTGGTGTCCGAACTGCGCAAGGTTCGCCTGGGCAAAGCAGACCGTCACGTGAAGGCGTGGGCCGAGAGTGTCGATGCTGCCGAACTATATCTGTCGGTGATTACGCTCCAGGAGTTGGAGATTGGCATCATGCTGATGGAGCGCCGCGATGCGGCGCAGGGCGCGATGTTCCGCAACTGGCTGAGCGCGCATGTGCTGCCGGCCTTCGATGGCCGCATCCTTGCAGTGGACGCTGCGGTTGCCCGGCGCAGCGCGGCACTTCATGTGCCTGATCCCCGTCCGATGCGTGACAGTTTTATCGCGGCGACGGCGCTGGTGCATGGCATGACGGTCGTCACGCGCAACGTGGCCGATTTTGTGCCGGCTGGTGTGAGCGTGCTCAATCCGTGGGATCGCATGTGAGTGGCACCGGCCAACCGGCGAAGCTTTGCGCTCGCCGCTCGCCGTTCGTACCGTTCATCGCCATTGGCTCGCCAGGTGGCGGCCGGCCCTAATCAGCCGTGATGCCCGCGAATTTGATCACCTTTGCCCACTTTTTCGTGGCTTCGGAGATGAGCGCGGCGAACTCCGCAGGCGAGCCCCCAAGCACTGTGCCACCGAGCTCGATGATCCGGGTTTTGATCTTGCTGTCGGCGAGACCGGCATTGATCTCGCGATTGAGCATGGCGATGATGTCGGGTGGAGTGTTCCTGGGCGCGCCGATGCCCGCAAAACCGCTGGCCTCATAACCGGGCACAAATTCCCCCACTGTTGGAAGCTCCGGGAATACGTCCAGACGCGCCGCGGTCGTGACCGCCAACGCGCGCAGCCTGCCGGCCTTGATCTGCTGGATCGATTCGGACACGGGAGCGAACACCACCTGCACGTGGCCGGCGATCAGATCGGCGACGGCCGGCGCGCCGCCCTTGTAGGGCACGTGGACCAGATTGAGCCCGGTCATCATCTTGAACAATTCGCACGCGATGTTTTGCGGGGTGCCCTGGCCCGCCGAGCCGTAGTTGATCTTGCCCGGGTTGGCCTTGGCGTAGGCGATGAGCTCTGGCAAAGTCGTAACGGGCAACGACGGGTTGACCACGACGACGTAGGCCAGCCGCGCGGCGCAGATGACCGGTGCAATGTCGCGGATGAAGTCGAAGCTGAGATTGGTGTGGAGCGCAGCATTGATTGCATGCGGCGTCACGATTTGCAGCAGCGTGTAGCCATCCGCTGGCGCCTTGACCACCGCCTCGGTGCCGATGTTGCCGCTGGCGCCGGCGCGGTTTTCGACGACGAATGGCTGGCCTGTGCGATCGGTCAGCCATTGACCCATCAAGCGCGCCTGGATGTCGGTGGCCCCGCCGGCTGAAAAGCCGACGATGATGCGCGCCGGCCGTGACGGATAGGCTTGCGCCAGCGCAATGTGATGCAGGGCCGGCAAGGCAGCGGCACCCGTGGCCAGACGCAGGAATGTGCGACGCGGAAATGTCATGATGTTTCCTCCAGGTATTGCCGATGATCCCTCACGCTACTGCTGACTCTTCACGCCCGCCTGCTTGATGATGCGTGCGTACTTGGCCGATTCGGCGGCAATGAAGGCCTTGAACTCGGCCGGACTGGTGGGCGAGGGGTCGGCGCCGCCGGCAACGATGCGCTCGGCGACATCGGGCAACTTCAGAATGCGCGCGACTTCGCTGTTGAGCCGGTCGATGATGGCCTTGGGCGTGGCCGCCGGGGCGACCAGGCCGACCCAGAGCGAAGTATCAAAGCCGGGAAACCCGGATTCGGCGAGTGTGGGCCAGTCGGGCACTGCTGCGGCGCGCTTGGCCGTGGTGACCGCGAGCACTTTGGCCTTGCCGGATTTTGCATGCGGAAAAATAGTCGATACGCCGTAGATGCCAAGCGGAATCTGCCCGCCGAGAAAGTCGGGCAGCGATTGCCCCGCGCCCTTGTAGGGCACATGCACCAGACGAATGCCCGCCGTCGTCATCAGCAGTTCGCCGGTCAAGTGCTGCGCGCTGCCGTCGCCCACGGACGCGAAGCCCATGGTGCCCGGCTTGGCGCGGGCCAGCGCCACGAGTTCCTGCATGTTCTGCGCCGGCACGCCCGGGTGCGCTGCGATCACCAGCGGTGTGATGGCTACGCGCGAGACTGGCGCGAAATCGCGCTCGGCGTTGTAGGTCATCTTCGCGTTCAGATGTTGAATGATGGCGATCTCGGCACCTGACGCCATCATGATGGTGTAGCCATCCGGCACGGCCTTGGCAGCCAGATCGGCACCGATCATGCCGCTCGCGCCGGTGCGGTTCTCGGCCAGCACTGGCTGGCCAAGCGCGTCGGCGAGGCGCGCACCGACCAGACGCGCCATGGTGTCGTTGAGACCGCCGGGCGGGTACGGCACGATCAGGTGGATCGGCTTGGCCGGATACGCGGCAGGTGCTTGGGCACTGGAAGCCAGCGGCAGGGCGAGCGCAAGCGTGATCAGGGTGATCCGTGCCATCGATGTTTTGCTGCGAAATGCCATTTCGATTCTCCCGGGCGCGAGACGCGAGTATGCGCGATTTGGCAACCCATCGCAGTGTTGCGCGAGCAGGCGGGTATGCCGCCATCTGCGCACGGGCTATATCATGTGATGTATGGCATTGCCGCCGGCTGCGGGAATAATATCGCGGCGCACCTGTTTATCGACAGCCACCTACAGCCACCTACCGCAACGAGGAGAAAACCATGTTCCGCAAATTGACCGCCCCTACGCTCTTGGCCTGTGCTGCGCTTTTCGCGAGCGCCGCCGCAGCTGCGCAATCGACCCCTGAAGTTACGCTCACCCGCCTTGAATGCGGCACGCAGGTGCTCAACGATGTCAGCGTGCGCTTTTCCGACACCTTCGCCTATCCCGGTCTCAAACTGCCCTTTGTCTTTAGTTGCTACCTGATCAAGCACGGTGACGACTACATGCTCTGGGATACCGGTCACTCGATGAGCGCCGGCGCACCGGCGCCCAAGGTAAGCATCGTGGACCAGCTTGCCCAGTTGCAACTCAAGCCCGAGCAGATCAAGTTCATCGGCATCAGCCACTTCCACGCCGACCACACCGGCCAGTTGCCATCTTTTCCCGGCGCTACCGTGATGATCGGCAAGGGCGACTGGGACGGCATCACCGCCACGCCACCTGTGCCCGGCGCCAACGCCGCGGCCTTCGCGCACTGGCGCACCGGCGGCGGCAAGCTCGAGGCGCTCACCAGTGACAAGGACGTCTTCGGCGACGGCACCGTCATCATCCTGCGCACGCCCGGCCACACGCCGGGCCACGACAGCGTGCTGGTGCGCACGAAAGCAGCGGGCAACTTCCTGATGCTCGGCGATCTCGCGCATTTCCATGAGAATTACGAGAGCAACGGCGTGCCCTCATTCAACCATCATCGCGGTGATACGGTCGCTTCACTCGAACGCATCAAGAAGATCGCGGCCAACCTCAAGGCCACCGTCATCATCCAGCACGATCCGCGCGACATCGGCAAACTGCCGGCGTTTCCGGCGGCGGCGAAATAGTCTGCTGCTGCGAGGCGCGTAGTGCCGTCTGCCAGGAGGCCTGCCGTAAAACCTGCTGCAAAACCCGTCGTGCTCTGCACCCTGCCGCTGCACGCGGCCGGGTTGCAACTGCTCGATGGCGTCGCTGACGTCGTTGTCGCACCGGATACGAGCGCCGCGACAATCTATGCATTGATCGATACCGCCGACATTCTGCTGGTGCGCTCGCAGTTGCCGGACGATTTATTCGAGCGGCCGAATCAGTTGATCGGCGTGATTCGCAACGGTACTGGTCTCGATTTGATCCCGGTTGAGTCGGCCACCCGGCACGGAATTCCGGTTGCCAATGTACCTGGTGCCAACGTGCGGACGGTGGCTGAATATTGCTTGGCCGCCATGCTCGCGATGACGCGCAAGATCGAAACCATGCATTGTGATTTGCGCGAGCGAGGGTGGGGTGACGCGCGGCTGCATACCGAACACACCGCCGATTTGCATGGCAAGACCATCGGCATCGTCGGGCTTGGTGACATCGGGCGCAAACTGGCCGCGATCTGCCATCTGGGCTTTGACATGCGCGTGCTGGCGTATCAGCCGCGCGCCAAGCCTGCGCCGGATTACGTCGAGAGCGTGCCGCTCGATGATTTGCTGGCGCAAGCGGATTTTGTATCGCTCAATTGTCCACTCACGCCCGAGACACGCCATCTGATTGATGCGCGCCGCATTGCTCTGATGAAACGCACGGCGGTGTTGATCAACGCGGCGCGCGGGCCGATTGCCGATGAAGCGGCACTGGCGGCGGCACTGCGGGCAGGCATCCTCGGTGGTGCCGTGATTGATGTGTTCTCACAGCAGCCGCTGCCGCGCGACAGCGCCTTTCTCGGTCTTGATAATGTGTTGTTGACGCCGCACGCTGCGGGCCTCACGCCCGGCAGTTTTGCGGCCATGAGCACTGGCGCGGCGCGGCAGATGCTGCAATTGTTTGCCAACCAACGGCCCACCCATTTGGTGAACCCGGAGGTGTGGGAGCGGTTTATCGCGCGGCGCACCGGTCCTTAAGTGGCCCACAGGCGTGGCACCACCGCAGTAGTGCCAGTCAGCGCAGGGCGCAACACACTCCAGATGCGCACAAACAATTCCTTCGCCTCTTCGCTCGCATCGCCGAGATAGCGTGCCGCCAGCACATGCGGCAAGCGTGTGAGGGCGATACGTGCTGCACCAGGATGATCGGCCACCGCTGCGCGCGTGGCGTCAAGCAAGGACTGTGGAATCTCGCGGCCCGCCACGAGCAGCGTGCCCGCCACGCTGTTGCCCGCGAGGCCAATCGGCGACGTCATCAATCTGCCGCCTGCGTCGAGCGCGCCGCGTTCGTTCCATAGCAAGCGGTCATCGTGCGCGATGCGCATGCGCTGCCGGTAACGGCCGGCATCGAAGGTTTCCCCCGATGCGGCGCGGCCAAAGCACAGCACTTCCCAGCCGAGATAGAGCGCGTTGTCGTCGAGCGTAATGGTGGTGTCGCTGTTGGCTAGCGCGGCGTTGAAGATGATGGCTTCTTGCGGCAGCCACTCGAGCGCTGCGCCGGCACCGAGGTGAATCTGCACGCGTTGCGTCGCATCCGCTGTGTCTTTGGCCTTGTACCACTTGGTCGCGCCGGGAGTAGTGATGAGAGCGCGTGTATTGGATGCGAGCGTGACGCTGACGTCGAGCGTGTCACCGCCTGCAATGCCGCCGGGCGGATGCACGATGATGGCGTGGCAGATGGCGCCACCTTCGGGGTAGAGCGGTTTTTGGATACGCAACGGGCCGCTGTGGGTGCGCTCCGAGAGGAGGGTGCGTTCGCCGCTTAGGGTGAAGCCGAGTTTCAGGTGGGCTTGCCAGCCGGTTGCTGACAGCAATGTCAATGTAAGTGGCGTAAGTGGCGGCGGGGACGCGGCAGTTGCATGCGCCGCCGCTGGGGATGCCGCTGTTGCTTGAACTGCTTGGGTCATGCGGCAGTGCTCACGTTAGCGCCCGCCCACGCAAGCGTTCGAGCACCTTGAGGGGCGCGCGCTCGGGGAAATACTGCATTTCTAGCGGCAAGTGCAGAGTCTGCTCCATCATGAATTGTCCCGACAGCGCCGCATGCGCGGTCTGGTCTGAGAAGCAAATCCAGGTTGAGCCGGGCGGAAAGCCGAATATGAGATGACTCTTGCGCGCCTGGTAGGCAGCGTCGCGCTTCATTGCGTCGTGCATGCCGAGCATCAGGTGGTCGTAGTGGCTGCGGCGTGATTTGGTGATGCGCAGGGCGCGCAGCAGGGCGGCGCTGCCGGGCAGCGGCGGTTTGACGCGCGGGGCGAATTCTTTGGCGGTGTCTTCAAACAGATCACCGACTTTCCAGACGCGCGCCACATCGGAAGGATGCACATTGGTAAACACGCGCAGGATGCGCTCGCCGCGATTGGGCCGCGAAGGAAATGCATCGACATGCAGCAGCGTGTCGTCCTTGCGCCACGAGAGTTTGTGGTCTTCGACATTGCCGGGGCGCAGGCTGGTGGGCGCGAGGCGCAGGTGCGGCGCGTACTGCGGGAACAAAGCGTGGATCAGCGAGAGTGCGTTGCCCTGAAAGCGCGCAATCAGCGCGGCGAGGGCGCGCAGGTCTTCTAGCTCGCCCTGCGCCCCGCGCACACCGCCGGTGGCTGCCGCGCGTTCAGGCTCGTAACTCAAGCTCTTGTGCGTGCCGGAGAGCCAGCGTGTGTCGAGAAAGCGGCGTTCCGTTGCGGGAATATCGAAGCCCAGATGCGGCAGGTATATCACTTTGCCCAGTTCGAGTTCACCGGCGATGCGGCGCGATTCTTCCGCTGACAAGGTGGGCGACCAAGCGGCGTGGGCGAGTTCGACGATGCGATGCATGGTGGAGGCTGCAATACCGGCCGGGGGCCAGTGTGCGGGAGTGTCTGTGCGGGGAAAGTGAAGGCAGTTCGCTACGCTAGAATGCAGCGGCTCAAATTTTTATCTGAAGGCAAAGCGAAATGAAAACTTGCGACAAACTGTACATCAATGGCGCGTGGGTGGCCTCGTCATCCGGCAAATTTATTGACGTCATCAATGCGACGACTGAAGAAGTGATGGGCCGCGTGCCGGAAGGCACCGAGGCTGACGCCAACGCCGCCATCGCTGCTGCACGCGCGGCGTTCGATCCCTGGAGCGAAACACCGGGCGCCAGGCGCGCCGAATTTTTGCTTGCCATCCAGGCCAAACTCAAGGAGCGCACTGATGAACTGGCCAAGACCATCACTGCCGAAGTGGGTGTGCCGTTCAAGATTTCGCAGCGCATGATGGTGGGCTTGCCGATTGGCACGTTCGGCGGCTACGCCAAGCTCGCTGCCGAGTTCGAATTCGAGAAAACGGTGGGTAATTCGCTGGTGGTGCGCGAGCCGATCGGCGTCGTTGGGGCGATCACACCCTGGAATTACCCCCTGCATCAAGTGGCGCTCAAGGTTGCCGCCGCGCTGGCTGCCGGCTGCACGGTGGTGCTCAAACCCTCTGAAGTGGCGCCGCTCACCGCCTTTATGCTCGCCGAAATTGCCCACGAAGTCGGGCTGCCCAAGGGCGTGTTCAACGTGGTGTCGGGTTACGGCCCGGTAGTGGGCGAAGCGCTGGCCAAATCGCCCGATGTCGACATGGTGTCGTTCACCGGCTCGACGCGCGCGGGCAAGCGCGTCTCCGAACTCGCTGCACAAACCGTCAAGCGTGTGGCGCTCGAATTGGGCGGCAAATCAGCCGCAGTGATTCTGGATGACGCCGATCTCGCCACTGCAGTCAAAGCCACCGTGAACTACTGCTACCTCAACTCCGGTCAGACCTGTGCCGCGACCACGCGCATGCTGGTGCCGGAGAGCCGCTATGCCGAGGCCGCACAATTAGCCACTGAAGCCGCGCAGGGCTTCACGGTCGGTGACCCGATGGGCGACGCGCGCCTGGGCCCGGTGATCTCGGACTTGCAGCGGTCGCGCGTGCGCGCGCTGATTCAAAAAGGCATAGACGAAGGTGCCGAGTTGCTCACTGGCGGGCCGGACGCGCCTGATGGCATGGGCAAAGGCTATTTCGTCAAGCCTACCGTGTTTGGCAAAGTGAGCGAGAGCATGACAATTGCCAAGGAAGAAATTTTTGGCCCAGTGTTGTCGATCATGACCTACAAGGACGATGCCGACGCGATCCGCATCGCCAATGATTCGGTCTATGGTCTGGCCGGCACGGTGTGGTCGAAAGATGAAGTGCGTGCCCAGCGCGTTGCGCGCAAGCTGCGCACCGGGCAGATCGACATCAACGGCGGGCCGTTCAACGCAGCTGCGCCGTTTGGCGGCTACAAGCAGTCGGGCAATGGGCGTGAGGGCGGTGTGTATGGCCTGGAGGAGTATCTCGAATACAAATCGATGCAACTGCGTCCGCCCAAGGCAGCTTGAGGCTGCCTGAGGTTACCCAAGGGCGCTTCCACAAGAAAGGTTTTCATGTCTGATTCCAAAGTCGCCATCATCACGGGGGCTGGCAACACCGCCGGCATCGGTGCCGAAACCGCACGCCGCCTCGCCGCAATGGGCTGGCGCGTGGTTGTCAATTACCGCTCCAGCAAAGAGTCGGCGGAGCAAGTCGTCGCTGATTGCAAGGCTGCTGGGGCGAAATCCGGTGGCGATGCCATCGCCGTCGCCGGCGATGTGTCGGAGGATGCGGCCTGCAAAGCCTTGGTGGCAGCCACTCTTGCGGCCTATGGCCGCGTTGATGCGTTGATGAACAACGCCGGCCAGACCAAGGCCGCACCTGCTGCAGACCTCGACGCACTTTCCGGCGATGACTTCATGCGCCTGTACAAAAACAATGTGGTCTCGGTGTATCAAATGACACGTGCAGCAGCGCCTGCGTTGAAGGCCAGCGGGCAGGCGAGTGTGGTCAACATCGGCTCGCGTGCCGGCATTACCGGCGGCGGCACGTCTACTGCCTACGCTGCCACGAAGGCAGCGGTGCACACGATCACCAAGTCGCTTGCGCGCGTGCTTGGCCCTGAGATTCGCGTCAACTGCATTGCACCGGGTTATGTGAGCACCGAATGGCACTCGCGTGAGCGTGGTGCCGAGGCGGCCGACAAAGCCCGCGCCGCGATGACGGCCAAGTCACCACTCAAAAAAGTGGTGAGCGCAGGCGAAGTGGCCGAGATGGCGGTTTTGTTGCTGACGGGCGCGACCGCGATCACCGGCGAAGTGCTGTTGATGGATGCGGGGCTGCATCTGGCGGTTTGAATGCGCCTCGGTTGGGTGGAAGTCCCATCGCGGGAACTGGATGTGGCTCGGACGTGAATCGAACGTGGCTCTTACTTGACGCGGACGTGACTGGACAAACTGGAGAAGTGCATGGCAGACCATCTCGGATACCGCATCAAGTTTGGTGCACTCGGCCCGTCGACCAACACGATCGTCCAGCCCGACTTTGACGATCTGCGCCCGATCGGCGTGACCAATCATTACAGCCGCATCATCATCCCGAACAACCCGGTGACGGACGACGCCGGGTTTCTGCAACTTGTCAAGAGTATCAATGGCGCGACACTGGATGCCGTCGATGTGCTCAAGAGCTGCGAGATGGATTACCTCGTCATGGGCATGTCCGCCGCCACGTTTTGGGATGGGCGCGAAGGCGCCGCCAACTATTTGACGATGATGCAGGAGCGCGCGGGTGTGGGCGTGTCGTGCGGTCCGTTCGCCACCGAAGCCGCGCTCCACACGCTCAAGGTCAAGCGCATCGCGTTTTTTTCGCCGTACTTTCCGGTCGCCAATGACCAGGTGCGGCGTTTTTATCAGGACTGTGGTTTCACGGTTGTGCGCGATGTGTGTTTGCGGCGGCCCAGCCCGGTGCAGATCGCGCACAGCACCGACGCCATGTGCCGCGAGGCGATTCGCCAAATCGATGGCGATGATGTCGAGGCCATCGTGCAGGTTGGCACCAACTTGTCGATGATTCGTTTGGCAGCCGCTGCCGAACTATTCCTCGGCAAGCCGGTAATTGCCATCAACACCGCAACCTATTGGCATGCACTGCGGGCGATGAAGATTGGCGATCGCATGCAAGGCTTTGGTAATCTGATGGCGTTTCACTGAGGTTTCATTGGTGTTTTACTGGCGTTTTACATAGAGGGAAGCAAGATGATGTCTCGTGTCCGCTGCCCCGCCCCCCGCCGCACCTTGATCAGCGCAGCGCTTGCCTGTGCCTTGGGCGCGCTCACGGCTGCGCCTGTCCTTGCGCAAGAGTGGCCAAACCGTCCGATCAAACTGATCGTGCCCTACACCCCCGGCACCGGGCAGGACACCATTGCGCGCACGCTGGCGCCGAAGCTCACCGAAAAGCTCGGGCAATCGATCGTCATCGAAAACCGCCCTGGCGCCGCTGGCAACATCGGTACCGAGATGGTCGCAAAATCACCGGCAGATGGTTACACCCTGCTGCTCACCGCCAGCCCGATTGTGCTCAACACGCTGCTCTACAAAGACCTGTCGTGGGATCCCTACCGCGACTTCGTGCCGATTGCGAACGTGTGCGATGGCTATCTCGCGCTGGTCATCAACAACAATGTGCCGGCCAACAACGTCAAGGAGTTCATTGCGCTCCTGAAGGCGCGCCCGGGCAAGATGTCCTACTCCTCGCCGGGCGTCGGCACGCCGCAGCATTTTTCCGGCGAGATGCTCAAGTTCTCGACCAACACCTTCATGCTGCACGTGCCGTATCGCGGCTCGGCCGGCGCCATCACCGGGTTGATCGGTGGCGATGTCGAGGCGATGTTTATGCCCGTGCATTCGGCGCTGCCTCAGGCGGCGCAGGGGCGGCTTAAAGTGCTGGCGGTCGCCAATCCGCAGCGCGTGTCCGTGGCACCCACGGTACCAACCATGGAGCAGGCAGGCGGGCCGCAGATGGACGCGGCGGTCTGGTACGCGTTTTATGCGCCGGCCAAAACACCGGCAGCCATCGTCACGCGCCTGACTGCCACATTTAGCGAGATCATGAAGCAGCCTGATGTGGTGAGCTCGCTGGAGAAGCAGGGCCTGTCGATCAATTTTCTTCCCGGCCCGCAGCTCACCGCCATGATGCGGCGCGATCAGGAGCGCTGGGGCAAGGTGGTCAAGGAGAAGGGCTTGAAGGGCGAGTAGGGCCGCAGAGTGCGCGACGGCGCGCGACAACCGGGTGGGCACAGCGAGGCGAAATCACATCATGACCCAGACAGGCACGCAACACGATGCTGCGCAACCGGACTCACTACAACTGAGTGCCGAACAGGTAGCGCACTACCGGCGCGAAGGCTATTTGGTGATTCCCGAGGTGCTTGGTGCCGGTCATGTGGAGGCGTGCAAAACCGCGCTCTCTGACCTGATGCAGGAGCGGGTGCCGCGCACCAGCACCAATCTCTATTACGAAGCCGGGCAGCAGATTGACGGCCTCAGCGCCGCAGAGCGCGAGTTACGCGTGCGCCGTATTGACAGTTTTTGTGACGACCATCCGGTGCTCGCCGCGGCCGCGCACTCGCGGCGCCTGCATGGTGCGCTCGACCAGTTGTTCGGTATCGGCCGCACCTTGTTTCAGGAAATGGCGCTGGTCAAACCACCGGGCATTGGCGCAGCAAAGCCCTGGCATCAGGATGCGTCTTATTTCATGGTGCGCGACCCGGCGCATGTGATCGGCACCTGGATTGCGCTCGATGCGGCCACGCTCGACAACGGTTGCATGCAGTTCATTCCGCGCTCCCAACTCGAAGGGGCAGCACCGCACGAGCAGGAGTCGCTGGCAAGCTGTTTTATTCCCCCGGCGCAGCGCTCGCGCCAGCGGATAGTCGCGGTGCCGATGCAGGCAGGCGACATGGTGGTGTTTCATGGGCTGATCCAGCATTTCACCGATGACAACCGCTCGGCCACGCGGCGGCGCGCTTTGCAGTTTCACTACTGCCAGCTCGGTGCAGCATGGGGAACAATGGAGGATCACGCCCGGCTATACGGCGCCGAGGATGGCTCCTACTGCGGCTGCATCACCCCGCAATATGGCGAAGCGGCGATGCGGATTTTGCGCGGCGATGCACAAAAAGAGGTGGTACCGGTTGATTGGCCTTGATCTTTCGAAGGCAAATCTCGCGGGGGTGCGGGTGCGCCGATTGTTGCCGGATTGACGCCAGGTTGACATCAGATTGACGTGAGTGTTGACAGAGTCCGCTGCATTTGCCAAACTGACTCAAATCAAAAATTAACCAGATCGTTACCAACGACGCCAATTACACCAAGGAGACAGCATGATCAAAACACTGCTTTCGGTCACTTCCGCTCTTGTCCTCGCCGCTGCACCGTTGCTGAGCGCGACAGCGCTGGCCCAGCAAAAAGAAATCAAGATCGGCGTCATCTATGACCTGACCGGCCCGTTTGCCGGCGGTGGCTCGGAGGCCAATCACATTG
>JANPAR010000256.1:0-21005 GCA_031430015.1 Burkholderiales bacterium | reverse complement strand
GTGCTCTATGAGGCTGACGTGAAAGTAGATGACGGCGTGCCGAACAATGGGCAATTCCGGTTTAGCGTGTGGACAGCGGCGGGCGGTGTCGCTCCTGGCGGAACTTGCCAAAACGGTGCCGTTGGGCTGGGTACTCCTTGGCAAACAACTGCAGGCGCAGTTGACCCAAACTGCGGAGGCGTCACGCTGATCAATTGATCTTACTCACCGGGTAGGTCCCCGAAAAGCCCGCGCTTGCAGCGGGCTTTTTCATTTGTACTGCGGCGATCGTTCGGTGACTTTTGTTCCGCGCAATGCAACCATGCCTGCGCTACCGAGCAGTGCACGCATTGCTCGGGCTCTGCAATCTTGATGCCAAGTCTGACGCACAAGCCAAGTCAGAGAGCGTGTTTGCTATACTCGTTCGCATGAGCGCAGTAGCCATCTCAAGCAACCATTCCGGCACTTTGGCGCGCAGGGATACCTCCCTTGCTGCGCCGGTGAAATCCGGTTTGCTTACTCTCGAATTGGCGCGCGAGGTGGTGCGCATCGAAGCCGCCGCCATTGCTAGTCTGGCGTCCAGGATCGACGAAACCCATTTCGCCCGCGCCGTTGATCTGCTGCTGGGTTGCACTGGCCGGGTCGTGGTCTGCGGCATGGGCAAATCCGGGCATATCGCGCGCAAGCTGGCCGCCACCTTCGCCTCGACAGGCACCGCCGCTTTTTTCGTTCACGCCGCAGAAGCCAGTCATGGCGATCTTGGAATGATCACTACCCAAGACGTGGTGGTGGCGCTTTCCAACTCCGGAGAGACGCAGGAATTGCTGGACATTCTGCCGGCTGTAAAGCGCATCGGCGCATCCATGGTGGCGCTGAGCGGCAATCCCGGATCCACCCTGGCGGTAATGTCTGACGTGCATCTGCACACCGGCGTGGACAAGGAGGCCTGCCCGCTCAACCTGGCGCCAACAGCGAGTACAGCGGCCCAGTTGGCAATGGGCGATGCACTGGCGATTGCGGTGCTCGATGCGCGCGGTTTTGGCGCTGAAGACTTTGCAAGATCGCACCCCGGCGGCAGCTTGGGGCAGCGCCGGTTGACGCGGGTGCGTGATGTGATGCGCACCGGGAAAGACCTGCCTACCGTGGCGGTTGATGCGCTGATTCTGGACGCTGCCAAAGAGATTACAGCCAAGAAAATCGGGATGACCGCCGTGTTGGACGCGGCCGGCAGCGTAGCCGGGGTGTTTACCGATGGCGATTTGCGCCGTGCGCTGACGCAAGCCGGAGATTTTATGCGGGCTCCTGTCTCCCGCTTCATGACGGCAAACCCTGCGGTCGTTAGCTCCGATGCACTCACCGCCGAGGCGGTCCATTTGATGGAAGTGCGCAAGATCAACCAATTGCTGGTGGTTGATGCCGCAGGGCGCCTCACCGGCGCGCTCAACATGCACGACCTGTTCCACGCCAAGGCGATCTGAGACGCACGTGTGCACACACCCTTCTGCAGAACTGTCTGCGCGCCTTGTTCCGCTCAAATTGATGGCGTTTGATGTCGATGGTGTGCTCACTGACGGGCGTCTGCACTATTCGACCACCGGCGTCGAGTCCAAAGCCTTTTCCACCCATGATGGGCAGGGCATCCGCTTGCTGCGTGAGGCAGGCTTCAAGCTGGCGATCATCAGCGCGCGGCGCTCTGAGGCGGTTGAGCAGCGCGCCCGCGAACTCGGCCTGCACTACTGCTACCAGGGGGTCGATACCAAGCTCCGCGCATTTTCGGAAATGCTCGATGAACTCAAATTGACGCCCGCCCAAGCCGGCTACATGGGCGACGATCTGCTTGACGTACCGGTGCTCTCGATTGCCGGCTTCGCCGCCACAGTGCCCGGCGCGGCGCAGGAAGTGATTGACCGCAGCCACTACACCGCCACTCGCGCCGCGGGCGCTGGCGCAGTGCGCGAAGTGTGCGAACTGATTTTGCGGGCACAAGGCAGCTATGACCGCGTCATCGCACGGTATCTCTCATGAAGATTGGTGGACGTGCCACACTGGGGGCGATCCTGCCGCTCGCCATCATGCTGTTGCTGGCGATGCTGACGCTTTGGCTGGATCGTACTGTTGAATTGACGGTCGATACGCCCGCGCGCGTACTCACGCATGAACCGGACTATCAGATCGAAAAATTCAACCTCCAGCGCCTCGATGCAAATGGCGAGCCGCGTTACCGCCTGAGTGCCGCACGCATGGTGCATTTTCCCGACGACGACACCTCGCACCTGACCATGCCACGCCTGATTCAGAGTCAACCGTCCAAAGCGGAAACCCATGTCAGCGCGGCGCGCGGCCTGGTGTCGGCGGATGGTGCGGAGGTCAAGTTGTATGACAACGTGGAGCTGTTCCGCGCCGGTGCCGCGAGCAGCGCGCCGGGCGGGCGCACGGATGACATCCGCGTCCTGACTGCTTATCTGCGCGTTGTCCCGGACGATGACAAGGCCGATACCACCGAGCGCGTGACGATAGAACAGGGCGCATCCACCCTCAACGGCACCGGCATGACCTACGACAACCGTTACCGCCGCATCGCCCTGCTCTCTGCAGTGCGTGGCACCATGGAGCGCAAGAAACAATGACCGCGCCGTCTCACATTCCCCACCGGTTGGTGGCGTTGACTTGGCTGCTGTCCGGATCGCTGCTCCTGACCTCGCCGCTGGTACTCTCCGAGCGCAGCGACCGCGACAAGCCGGTCAATATCGAAGCCGAGCGCATGACCTACGACGATCTGCGCCAGGTCAACATTTTCGAAGGCAAAGTCGTGCTCACCCAAGGCACGCTGACGATCCTCGCGGACCGCATCGTGGTACGCCAGGATCCTGAAGGGTTTCAGCACGGCATTGCGGAAAAAGGTCCGGGCGGCTTTGCCTACTTCCGGCAAAAGCGCGAAGGGGTGGATGAAGTCGTGCAAGGCTGGGGCGACCGCATCGAGTACGACGCCAAGGGTGAAAAGGCCGACATGATCGGTCGCGCGCGCTTCCTGCGCGGTGTTGACGAAGTGCGCGGCAACACCATTCGCTACGACGGGCGCACCGAGTTTTACAGCGTCAACGGCAGCGCTGCTGGCAGCGGCACGGCTGGTGCAACCGGCGCGCCGGCGGCTGGCAGCGAGGGCGACGGCAGAGTACGCGCCACGATTCAGCCACGCTCCACCGCAACACCGCCGGCACCCACCAAGCCCGGCGACCTCACGCTCAAGCCCGCCGGAGGCATTGCCTCGCCACGCGCCGCCTACCCGGAGCCCGCGCAGAAATGAATCTCAAATGAGCGCTCTCGTTGCGCGCGGCCTGAAGAAAAAGTACAAGTCGCGCGAGGTCGTCAAGGATGTCTCGTTCGAGGTTGCCAACGGCGAGGTCGTCGGCTTGCTCGGCCCCAACGGCGCCGGCAAAACTACTTGCTTTTACATGGTGGTCGGTCTCACCAGCGTGGATGCCGGCAGCATCAGCATCGCCGGCGAGGAAGCGACCAGCCTGCCAATTCACCAGCGCGCGCGCCTGGGAGTGTCTTACCTGCCCCAAGAGGCGTCGGTATTTCGCAAGTTGACGGTCGCGGAGAATATCCGCGCGGTGCTCGAACTGCAACGTTTGCCGCGTGGCGCTATCGAGAGCCGTCTGCAGGAATTGCTGGGCGAGCTCGGCATCGCCGGCCTCGCGCAAAATCCCGCCATGTCACTTTCAGGCGGCGAGCGGCGGCGGGTGGAAATTGCGCGTGCGCTGGCCACACAACCGCGCTTCATTTTGCTGGATGAACCGTTTGCCGGTGTTGACCCGATTGCGGTTCTCGACATCCAGAAAATCATCCGCTTTCTCAAAGATCGCGGCATCGGCGTGCTGAACACCGACCACAATGTGCGCGAGACGCTCGGCATCTGCGACCGCGCCTACATCATTAATGCAGGCCATGTGCTCGCCTCGGGTACACCCGACGTGATCGTGGCAGACGAGAGTGTGCGGCGCGTCTACCTCGGCGAGCATTTCCGGCTCTAAGCCGGTTGTGGATGCACGGTCGCATGAAGCAGGGGCTCCATCTCAAGCTATCGCAGCACCTGACGCTGACGCCGCAGTTGCAGCAATCGATCCGCCTGCTGCAACTCTCAACCATTGAGCTTGAACAAGAGATCGAGCAAATTCTGGCGGACAACCCACTGCTCGAGCGCGCCGACGAACCAGCTCCCTATGGTGCAACTGAGCAACCGGCAACCGAGTCGCTGGCAGATGCATTCGGTACCCCCGGTCCGGATGCACCGCCAGACTGGAACGAACGTGAGACGGCTGGCGGTGGCGGCGACATCCCCATGAGTGCGCCCGCGCAGCGCGACGGCGAAGACGACAATCCTTACGGCCGCCAGCCCGCTGCAGCCATCACCTTGCGCGAGCATTTGGTGCGACAGCTTGCCGCCATGCGTTTGTCAGACAACGATTTGGCGCTGGCGAGCGCGCTAGCTGAAGCACTGGACGACGATGGCTACCTGCGCCAGCCGCTCGATGAGATCGCGGCGCTGCTCGGTGATGACACAGACCCTGAAGATTTACAGGTAGCACTCGCCTTGTTGCAGTCGTGCGAGCCGGCCGGTGTCGGCGCGCGCGAATTGGGCGAGTGCCTGCGCTTGCAACTGCGGCAGATGCCATGCTCCGCCGCGCGTGGTTTGGCAGAAAGCATTTGCACTGCCCACCTGGACCTGCTGGCCGCCCGTGATTTTTCGTCGCTCAGGCGCCTGTGCCGCTGTGACGACGCGGCCCTGCGAGCCGCGCGCGACCTACTGCTATCGCTCGAGCCGCGACCGGGTGCGCCCTTCGCACAAGAAGACATCCGTTACGTCACGCCAGACGTGATCTTGCGCAAGCTGCGCGGCGCGTGGAAGGTGCATGTCAATCCCGCCGCGGTGCCGCGCCTCAAAATCAATCGCATCTATGCTGACATCCTGTCGCGTGAGCGCGGCAGATCGGGTGTACGCGCTGAATCCGGCCGCGGGATAGGTAGCACGCCCGGCGGCGCTGGCAACCCAGCCAGCGCAGGTGCGTATGGCGGTGCTGCGGCCGGCAGCACTCTGTTCGGTCAATTGCAGGAAGCGCGCTGGTTGCTCAAAAATGTCCAGCAGCGGTTCGAGACAATAGAGCGCGTGGCGCAGGCGATCGTCGAGCGGCAGCGCCAATTCTTCGACTATGGCGATGTCGCCATGCGGCCATTGGTGCTGCGCGAAATCGCCGATGAACTAGAGCTGCACGAGTCCACAATCTCGCGCGTGACCACAAATAAGTATCTGCTCACTCCGCGCGGCATCTTTGAATTGAAATACTTTTTTGGCAGTCACGTGGCCACCGACACCGGGGGGGCTTGCTCTTCGACCGCAATCCGCGCTTTAATCAAACAACTTGTCACTGCGGAGGATTTGAAGAAACCACTTTCTGATTCACGGATAGCCGACATCTTGGGTGAACAGGGAATTGTCGTTGCACGCCGCACCATTGCGAAATATCGCGATGTGCTCAGGATCCCGCCAGCCAATTTGCGTAAATCCCTTTAGGCCAGTTCCGAACGCCAGCAACCCTCAGGAGAATCAACATGAATTTCACTGTTAGCGGTCACCACGTTTCCGTCACCCCGGCCATCCGCGACTACGTTCTCTCCAAACTCGACCGTGTGGGAAAGCACTTTGACCACGTGATCGACATCAATGTGATTCTCTCGGTGGAAAAGCTGGCGCACAAAGCCGAGGTCAACGTGCATGTACGCGGCAAAGACATTTTTGTCGAAACCGTTGACGAAAACATGTATGCCGCCATCGACACCCTCGCCGACAAACTCGACCGGCAGGTACAAAAGTACAAGACGCGCGCCTACAGCCATGCACATACGCCGCTGAAGCGCCAGGAACTCGTTAACTGAACTGCCACACGCCCGGCGCTGAACGAAGTCAGCCGGGCACGCTAGGCACCGTGTGCACTACCGGTGTTGCTGGCGCTTGACACATTGCGCACATATTGTGGTTGAGGCCCGGGCGTATAATTTTTCGCATGAAATTGAGCAGTCCCGCCTCTTCCGCACAGGTGATCGCGCGTCTGCTGCCGCCAGCCAATGTCCTGCTCGATGTCGAGTTGTCCAGCAAGCGCCGCGTGTTTGACGAAGCCGGCTTGTTGTTTCAAAACCAGCAAGGCATCGCCCGCGCCACCGTGTTTGACAGCCTGTTTGCGCGCGAGCGCTTAGGATCCACCGGGCTGGGTCAGGGCGTGGCGATACCACATGGACGCATCGCCAAACTGACTGCGCCCGTGGGAGCGTTCCTGCGACTCAAGGAAGCGATCCCGTTTGAAGCGCCCGACGCCAAAGCCGTCAAACTGCTGTTTTTTGTGCTGGTGCCGGAAAAAGCGACTGACATTCACTTGCAGATTCTCGCATCCCTCGCCGAGATGTTTGCCCAATCCGCAATGCGCGATGCGCTCACTTCGTTGCCCACCACAGAGCAAGTGCACGGCGCTCTGACCCAATTTCATAGCCATGCACCTGCTCACTCTCAAAGCCCTGTTTGACGAAGTCGCCGATGAACTCGATCTGACCTGGCTTGCCGGTCATGAGTTTGGTGGCCGCACACTCAACTCTGACGCCTACGCCTCACACGCGGTTGCCGACATGGTCGGACACCTCAATCTGATCCACAAGGATCGCATTCAGGTCATCGGCCTGCCCGAGCACCAATATCTCAGCCACATCAGCACACCGCGCCAACAGCATTTGCTGGCAGAGTTGATGGCAGGAAAGCCGCCAGCCGTCATCATCGCCGACGGCATAGCGCCGCCCCCCCTCGTGATGGATGCTTGCCATCAGGCCGGTGCGCCAGTATTCGCCACTCCCACCGCGAGCGCCAGCGTGATCGACATGCTGCGCATTCATCTGACCAAGTTTCTCGCCGAGCGCACCACCATGCACGGCGTGCTTATGGACGTGCTTGGACTGGGCGTGCTCATTACGGGTGAGTCGGGACTGGGCAAGAGCGAGTTGGGACTCGAACTCATCAGCCGTGGACACGGCTTGGTGGCGGACGATGTGGTGGAGATCACGCGCGTGGCGCCGCGCACGCTGGAAGGGCGCTGCCCGCCCCTGCTCAAAAATTTATTGGAAATTCGCGGTCTCGGCCTGCTCGACATCAAAACCATTTTTGGTGAAACGGCCGTGCGCCCGAAGATGAACATCAAGCTGATGCTGCATCTGGCGCGCCCGCACACGGCCGGAATGGCGGATTACGAACGCCTGCCGCTCAATGCCAATTTCGAGGAAGTGCTGGCGGTACGCGTGCGCAAAGTCACCGTGCCGGTGGCTGCGGGGCGCAATCTCGCGGTGCTGACCGAAGCCGCCGTGCGCAACACTATTTTGCAGTTGCGTGGCACCGACACCATGGCTGAATTCATCGCGCGCCAGGCACTGGCGATGGAAGCATCGCCTCAATAGCCAGTGGCGGCGCCCCAGCGGCGCGGCTGCAGCCATTCTGTACGCCACAATCACCTCAGTGCGGCCCGCGTGTCAACGATCTTCCCTGCCCTCACGTTTACCCATCTGGCGCACACGCCAAGGGCACACCGGACGGCTTGGCCGCACGGCACATTGCAACGATCCATGATGTAATTGGCATGGGTCTGCGCGGTGGTTCATGCGGTGCTGCGCGTCACCAATCCATCATTCGAGAGGAGAAACACATGAAAAAGCTGTTGATCACCCTGATGCTTGCTCTTCCGCTGGCTGCCGGCGGCGCGTTCGCGCAGGACAAGAAAGCAGAACCCAAGAAAGAAGAAAAGAAGGAAATGTCGCCCCAGCAAAAGAAAATGGCTGAGTGCTCCAGCGAAGCCAAAGGCCTCAAGGGCGACGAGTACAAGAAAAAGCATGCCGCCTGCATGAAGGGTGACAAAGCTGCCGCCAAAGACGAGAAAAAAACCAAACTCGCTGAGTGTTCAAGCCAGGCCAAAGGCCTCAAGGGCGACGAGTACAAGAAAAAGCGTGACGACTGCATGGCCAAGTAATTGGCTTTGCTTTCCAAAAAACGCCGGTTCACCGGCGTTTTTTTATGCGCCTGGAGCACGCAATGCTTCGCTCGCAACGAGTTCAAGGTATAGTTTCGGCATGCGTCTTATCCTCGTCACCGGTCTTTCCGGTTCCGGAAAAAGCGTCGCACTCAAGGTGCTTGAGGATGCCGGCTACTACTGCGTTGACAATATTCCAGCACCGATGTTGCCCGATCTCGTCGCCACCTTGCGCGAGACCGGGCACGAAGAAGTTGCCGTATCAATCGACGCACGCACCGCCGCTGCTGGCCGCAGCCTGGCTGAGTTGCCGCAGTACCTCACCAGCCTGTCGCGCTTTGGCGTCGAGATGCGTTCCGTGTTTCTCACCTCAAGCGATGAAGCGCTGATCAAGCGTTTTTCAGAAACCCGCCGCCGCCACCCGCTCGATGACGGCAGCGCCACCATCGCCGAATACATCGCGCACGAACGCGAATTGCTCGCCGATCTGCAAGCGGATGCGCACGTCATTGATACTTCTGATCTGCGCCCCAATGCCTTGCGCGACTGGCTCAAGGACTTCCTCGGCAGCAATCGCGCGCAGCTCACGCTCGTGTTCACCTCGTTCGGTTTCAAGCACGGCATTCCGCTCGATGCCGACCTCGCGTTTGATGTGCGCCCGTTGCCCAACCCTTATTACGATCCCGAATTGCGTACCCTCACGGGACGCGATGATGCTGTGATCCGTTTTCTCGACGATACGCCCGCCGCACAAGAGATGCTGGCCGATATCGAGAAGCTGGTCAAAAAATGGCTGCCCGCGTATCAACGCGACAACCGCCACTATCTCACGGTCGCGATTGGCTGCACCGGTGGCCAGCACCGCTCGGTGTATTTCGCCGAACAGCTCGCCAAGCGCTTTGCGCACCGCACTCCTGCGCTGGTGCGCCACCGGGAAATCCGGTGAGTGCGGGCAGCGCGATCGCACCAGGCGCGCCCGATTGGTCCAATCTGCCGCTCTTTCTGCTCGGCACCGTTTTGTTTCCCGGCGGCGTGCTGCCGCTGCGCGTGTTTGAAGCGCGCTACGTCGACATGATGCGTGAGTGCATGAAGGCCGGTCAGCCGTTCGGCGTGTGTCTGATCAAGGAAGGCAGTGAGGTCGGTGCGCCCGCCGTGCCGCACGATGCCGGCTGTCTGGCGCAGATTGTCGACTTCGACATGCAGCAACTGGGTGTACTCAACATTCGCACCCACGGCGGTGCGCGCTTTCGTGTGCTCGACACACGTAACGAAGTCAATGGACTGGTGCGTGCCCGCGCTGAAGCACGGCCCGACGATGCGGCGGTCGCCGTCCCCGCAGGCTTTGGCAATTGCACCCTCATGTTGCGCGCCATCCTGCCCAAATTGCCGGGCGGAATGATTCGCGAGCCACACCAGTTTGATGACGCCACCTGGGTCTCCAACCGTCTCGCTGAAATCCTGCCGATCCCGCCGCTTGCCAAGCAGCGCCTGATGGAACTGGATGACCCGTTGATGCGTCTGGAGATCATTCACAAGTATCTCGCGCAGCAGGGATTAAAAGCCTGAAAGAGCGTCATACACATCCCGCTGACTTCCTCACTTCTCCCCAAACCCGACTGAGCCGCGCCTCCAGCGTCATTCACTCAAGCATGGACGGCGCGAACTAGACTGCTGCCAATTGCAGCATCAGCTTTTTTACCGGTGCGGGCAGTGCCGCATTGGCTGCGTCGTCGAGTGAAAGCCACGTAGTACCTTGCGCCACCGCGAAAGATGCGGCAAGACGGCGAGCACCGCGCACGGGTAGCGCAAGCACGATTGGCCCAATCGTCAGATGATAGTGGGTGAAGCCATGCTCGATGGCCGCGAGCACTTTGCGGCTGCGCCAATCGCACCCTCTCTCACCCGCCCAGTGCCGCGCTTGCGCTTCCGTGTCGAACTGCGGCAAGCACCACAGGCCGCCCCAGATACCTGTCGATGGCCGCTTCTCCAGCAACACTTCACGGCCTCGCAGCAGCACCAGCATCACGCATGCACGATGCGGCGAGGCCTTTCTTGGTTTGCGCTGCGGCAGATCAGCTACCCGATTGTCGCGATAGGCGACGCATTCACTTTGCAAGGGGCATGCGCCGCAGTTGGGTTTGGAGCGCGTACACAAGGTCGCACCCAAATCCATCAAGCCTTGCGTATAGGCTTCGACCCCCGTCTTGGGCAACAGGGCTGAAACCCGCTGCCAGAGCGCTTCTTCAACCTTTTTCTCTCCGGGATAGCCCTCTACGCCAAAGTGCCGTGCCATCACACGTTTGACGTTGCCATCGAGAATGGCGGCCCGTGCACCGTGTGCGAACACGGCAATCGCGGCGGCGGTGGAGCGCCCAATGCCAGGCAAGGTAACAAGTTCATCCGGCGTGGCCGGCATCACACCGTGCCATTGATCGACCACGATGCGCGCGGCCTTGTGGAGATTGCGGGCACGGCTGTAGTAGCCGAGGCCCGCCCAGTAACGCATCACTTCATCTTGCTGCGCATGCGCGAGACTCCTGATATCGGGGAAGCGTTCCAGAAAGCGCGCGTAGTAGCCGATGACGGCAGCGACCTGCGTTTGCTGCAACATGATTTCGGACACCCAGATGCGATACGCATCGCGCGTGTTTTGCCACGGCAGATCGTGACGACCGTGGTTGCGCTGCCACGCGATGACGCGCGCCGAGAATGCCGATGCGCGCGCCATAAAAGAAACGATACAAGAAACGAAGTCAGCGCTGAGGCGCGGTCTGGAACGTGATCAAGGCGCGAGCTGCTGCCGTGACTACCTGCTTGCCATCCGCACAGTATTCACTCAGCGCCCAAACAAGCCGCGCAATTTCTCCTTGGCCTTGTCTTCGGCTGATTGTGGCTTTTGTGCGTGCGGTGCGGGCTGCGCTTGCCCCCCCGCTGCCGGTGCGGCAGGCTGCTGCCCCGGCACCTTGATGCCAAGCGCGCCCTTGATCTTGTCTTCGACCGCGCCCTTGGCCTGCTGCGTCACGAGACTGCTGGCGATGGCAGCGTATTGAATGTCGTACTTCATCGCATCGAGCGGGCCATAGATTTTGACCGGCACGGCCACGCCTTTGAGCTGCGCGTAATCTCTGGCATCCTGCCCCGCAGGCGTGCCAACCACCGTAGCCTTGGCCAGATAATCCATCAAGCTTTGCCCAATATCCACGGTACCGGCGCCGCCGAGACGCACGAAGGGTGACTTGGCGTCGAGGTCGTTGCTGGTGGCAACACCGTTCTTGATGGTCGCGCTGATTTTCATTTCGGTGAAGTCGGTTTTGTCGTCCTTCTTCGCGTCCTGGGTCTTGTCTTTGCCGCCGAGCGATAGCGCGGACTTGGCATCGCGGAACGACTTGGCCAGATTGATGCCCTTGTAGGCGCCATCGCGCAGATTGATCGCGGCGCTGCCATTGAGCGCTTTTTTCAGCGCCGACGGCGTGTTACCGGCAGTAGTGACATCCAGATTGATGTTCCCTTTGCCCTCGAGCATGTCTTTGTTGATCGCGTCCTTCATCAGCGGGTTGATGTTGATGCCGCTGAGGTTTTGCTTGATCGCGAAAGCGTTGGTGTTGGCGTTGACGCTCACTGCACCGGCCAGCGTGCCCTGATACAGCGCCGCGCTCATCGGCGCGACGTCGACCTTGCCGCCTGCTGCGCGAATCGTGAGTTGCACGTTGTTGGCTTTGACGTTGTTGACCTGCAGCGCGCCGATCTTGATGGTGCCATTGGCATTCAGTGTCTTGAGCGCGGAGAGGTCGATCGGCTTTTCGGCATCGGTCGTCTTGGGCGCGTTCGGGTCTTTCGGCGGGATGTACTTGTCGACGTTCAGCTTGTCGATGGACACATCAAAATTGATCGCGCTGTTCTTGAACTTGGTAACGCCCAGCTTGGCTGCAATCGTACTCTCGTCAAAGCGCGTATTGATGTCGGCGCTAACAGTCTCCTTGCCGAGATCAGCGCGCACTGAACCGGTGATCGGCAGCTTCACGGTTTTCTGCGGCATCTTCGGATCGGTCACCGTCACGTCGGCATTGATCTTCGCCAACTCGAAAACCTTGCCTTCGAGATTGGCGGTGAGTGCAGTCGAGAGCACGGCAGCGACAGTGCGCTCGCCCTGCTTGGCGTTGGCGTCGAGCTTGACTTCGCTAATCGATAGCGACTTGCCGCTGCCCTTGACGCCGGATAGATTGAATTTGGCATCAAGCGTTTCGGCACCGGTAAGCTTGACTGTGCCGGTGATGGCTTCGCCTGACGCCGACTCTTTGCTCACGTTGAGTTTGGGCGCATCGACCTTGATGTCGAAGCCCTCTTCTCCACGCTTGCCGTTGGCCGACAGCGCAACACCATCGACAATAATCTGTCCGGCATCAAGATTGATCGCCAGCTTGGGTGCCTTGGCCTTGAAGTGGTTGATCAACATGCCGGGCATGGCACCGCTGCCGCTGGCCGTAAGGCCTTCGACACTAAGCTTGTGCCCTGCCATGTCGGCGGCGATCTTCGCCGCGTCGAGCGTCACGCTGCCGGACTGACCGCCGCGCCGCGCTTTGGCTTCGAGCGCGAGCTTCTCGGTCGAGAGCGCCATGGTCTTGGCGTTGACATCGAGCTTGGGCGACGTGAGCTTGATCTCGAACGGCTCCTTGTCAAGCGTGCCTTTGGCATCGAGCGCAAGCTTTTCAGCCACCAGCGCCCTGCTCGGTTGATCAAACTTGAGTACGGACGAGGAAATTTTTGCGTCCAGTCCCGCGAGGTCAAAGCCCGCGGCGGCGGCGGCACCCTTGGCTGCTTCGCGCAAGTTGCCGCTGACGTGTGCATCGAGCCCGGCGAACGAATAGGCCTTCTTCTCCAGGTCAAACAGCAATTCGCCATTCACATTGGCCTTGACGTTCGCTGCCGGTTTCGCGCTTTCAATCGTGGCAGTGAGATTGACCTTCACTGGCACTTTGTCGGCGACACGCCCGGTGGTGAAGTTGAGCGCAGACACCTTCACGGTGTTGCCCGCCAGTTCATCACGAAAAGTCACGCCCGAGTTGGCCACTTTCACCAACGAGATATCGAACTTGACCCTCGATGGTTCCTTCTCGTCTTTCGACAGCAGGTCGTCGAAATTGAATTTGCCGTCCTTGCCCCGCACCACGTTTGCATTGAGGCCATTGACGTCGACCTTGTCGACCACGATTTCTTTGGAGAGCAGCGGCATGAGTTCGAGATAGACCTTGGCGCCATCGAGCTTGACGAATTCTTTTTCGCTCTTGAACTCGGACAGCGTGAGTGCGCCAAGCTCAACGCCGAGCTTGGGGAACACCGCGAGCTTCAAATCGCCCGCAATGGCAAGCGTACGGTTCTTCTTGTCTTTCACCGCTTTGGTGATGTCGTCCTTGTACTTGTTCGGATCAAAGGTCGCGGTGAGGATACCAATGCCGATCACGACCAGCAGAATCAGGCCGCCGCCGAAGATGCCGAGCCACTTGATGATTTTCATGACGCACTCGAGAGTAAAAAGATTCACGCGGGAATCCGGATGCGGCAGAGTGTAGCGTACCGGCTTCGCGCGATTGCAAGGCGATCCCGCGCAAGATCGCGCTCTATCCGCAGCCTCATCCCGCCATCTTCAGTCTACCGTTCCAAAACCCGCTCCCAACAAGCATTTTATAGACGCTCCGCCAACAATGGCTCCCAGAGCGGCTCCCGGCGTAGCTGCTATAGTCAAGCTGGTTGGGCTGGGTTGCGATCAGTGCGCCGGAAGTTGCCTGTTCACGCTTGACGTTGACGCAACGCGAATAATTAAAACTTGACAGGAGGCACCTTGGATACGGCACCTTTGGGCCTTGACGCCCTCTTCAATCCCGCGTCAGTCGCCGTGGTCGGCGCCAGCAATGATGTGGGCCGCATCGGCGGCGTACCGCTGGAGCTGATGATCCGGCGCGGCTATCAAGGGCGCCTGTTGCCGATCAATCCGAAATACACCGAGGTGCAAGGCCTCAAGGCTTTCCCCACGCTGGCGGCAGTGGGCGCACCGATTGACGTGGCGATCGTCGCGGTACCCGCGCAGGTGGTGCCGCAGACACTCGAAGACGCGATTGCCGCCGGGGTCAAGTCGCTGGTGCTGTTTTCGTCCGGCTTTGCCGAGGTCGATGACGCCGGCCGCGCTGCGCAAGTGAAGCTGGCGGCGCGCGCGCGCGCGGCCGGTGTGCGCCTGCTCGGCCCCAACTGTCTGGGCGTGATGGCCTTCAAGGCCGGGCTCTATGCCACGTTCTCGCCGGCCCCGCGCGCGGGCGAGACCAAAACCGGCAACATCGCCATCGTCAGCCAGTCGGGTGCCTTCGGTGCCTTTGCCTATTCGCTGGCGCGTCTCAAGGGTCTGGGCATGTCCTACTGGATGACCACCGGCAACGAGGCCGACATCGAGTTTGCCGACTGCGTCGAGTGGCTGGCGCGCGACCCCTCCACCACGGTGATCCTGGGCTACATGGAAGGCTGCCGCGACGGCGCCAAGCTCAAGCGTGCACTGGCATTGGCGCAGGAGATGGGTAAAAGTGTCGCGATCACCAAGGTCGGGCGCAGCGCGCTCGGCAGCGCCGCTGCCGCGTCCCATACGGCGGCGCTGGCCGGCGAAGACGCGGTCTACGAGGCCATGTTTCGCCAGTACGGTGTGTGGCGTGCGCGTACCGTGGACGAACTGTTCACGGTCGGCTACGCGGCCTCGACCTGCCCGCGGCCGGCGTCGTCGCGCATCGGCCTGCTCACGGTATCGGGCGGGGTCGGTGTGCTGATGGCCGACGATGCCGAAGATGCGGGGCTCGACGTCGCCGAAATGCCGGCCGGTGCACAGAACGCGATTCGCGCGGTGATTCCCTTCGCCGGGCCGCGCAACCCGGTCGACATCACCGGGCAGTTCCAGAGTCATCCCGAATTGCTCGGTACCACGCTCGAGTGCATGCTGGGGCGCGGCGCCGACGACGGCCGCTACGACATGACGCTGTTTTTTCCGGCGGCCGGCCTGCTCGGCTCGCCGGAGCCGCGCTCCCAATCCATGATTACCACCTTGATCGCAGCACACGCGCGCCATCCGCAAGCGGCGCTGGCACTGACCGGGTTGACGCGGCCAGAGCAGCGCGCCCAGCTTGAGGCTGGTGGTGTGCCGGTGTTCGATGAGCCCAGCGCAGCAGTGCGCGCGTTTGGTGCACTGGCATTTTTCGGCGCCTCTTCGCGACGCGCCCAGGCGCAACGTGAGGACGCACAGCGTGCGCCGGCGATGACCGCGGCCACCAAGCCCCTGCCGACCCACGCGCTGACCGAATACGAGGCGCTGCAACTGCTGGCGCGCACCGGCCTGCCGGTGATGCCATGCGCGCTGGCAGCGACGGCAGATGAAGCAGCGACCGCAGCGCAAACGCTGGGCTTTCCGGTGGTGGTGAAACTGTCCTCGCGCGACATCACCCACAAGAGCGACATCGGCGGGGTCAAGCTGCACCTCGGCGATGCAGCCAGCGTGCGCGCGGCGTTCGATGCCATCATGGCGTCAGCGCGTGCCGCACAGCCCGGCGCGCACATCGACGGCGTGCTGGTGGCGCCGATGATCAAGGGCGGAGTCGAGTGCATCCTCGGCGTGCAGCGCGACCCGGTATTCGGCCCGGTGGTGATGTTCGGCATCGGCGGCATCCTGGTCGAGGCGATCAAGGACGTGAGCTTTCGCGTTGCGCCGATCGACGAGACCGAGGCGCGGTCGATGATCGATGAAATCCGCGCGCGGCGCATTCTTGATGGCATGCGCGGCGCGCCGGCAGCCGACGTCGATGCGCTGGCGCGCGCCATCGCGGCGCTGTCGCGCTTCGCGGCAGCGCATGCCGAGCAACTAGAAAGCCTCGACCTCAACCCCTTCGTGGTGCTGCCGCGCGGCAGTGGCGCGATGGCGCTCGACGCGGTGCTCATTACGCGCGCTTGAGCCCACCGGCACAGCAATCCTTCAACGTACACCAAGCATATTCCTGGCACACCTCTGGAAAACCTCAGGCACACCCCGAGCAAACCCCAGGCAAACCCCGAACCACCCTTTCGATCAGCACACCCATGACTTCTTCCCCGCGCCGCCGCATCGCGTTTCGCACCCCGCTGTGCGATCGCCTCGGCATCGACATTCCGATCTTCTCGTTTGCGCACAGCCTGGAGGTAACGGCCGCAGTCAGCCGTGCCGGCGGCTATGGCGTGTACGGTGCCACACACGAGGAGCCACAACAAATTCTCGAGAGCGCCCGCGCCCTCAAGGAGTTGTGCGAAGGCCGCCCCTTCGGCCTCGACATCCTGCTGCCCACTATTAACGTCGACCGTGACGACAAGGCTGCCGCCGATGCCGAGATTCCCGCCGAGCACCGTAAATTCATCGAACACCTGCGCGACAAATACCAGGTGCCGCCGGCCACCGGCGAGCACCTGTTCATGAAACACGTACGCTCGCAGGAACTGTTCGCGGCGCAAGCCGATGCCGTCATCGCCTCCGGCGCCAACATGTTTGCGATGGCGGTGGGCACGCCGGCCGACGTGGTGGCGCGCGCCAAGGCGGCCGGCCAGGTGACGCTATCGCTCATCGGCTCGCCGCGCCACGCCGCGCGCGTCAAGGCCACCGGCGTCGACCTGCTGGTGGCGCAGGGTTACGACGCCGGCGCCCACACCGGCACCGTCGGCACGCTCTCGCTGGTGCCGCAGGTGGTCGATCTGGCAGGCGACACGCCGGTGCTGGCCGCCGGTGGTATCGCCACCGGGCGCCAGATCGCCGCGGCACTGGCGATGGGCGCGCAAGGTGTCTGGACCGGCACCGTGTGGCTGGGAGCGCAGGAACATGCACTCGACCCGATCCTCACCGAGCAATTGATCAACGCCGGCAGCGAGGATACGGTGATCACGCGCTCCTGGAGCGGCAAGACCCTGCGCATGGTGCGCGGCGCATGGAGCGACGAATGGGCGTCGCCCGATGCACCCAAGCCTCTCAGGATGCCGTACCAGCAGGTGCTGGTGGGCGAGATCGTCGCTGCGGTCAATGAACATCGCGTCAAACCGCTGATGTGGACGCCCGCAGGCCAGAGCGTGCCCTACCTGCGCGAGGTGCGCACGGTTGACCAGATCATGGCGCGGCTGGTGGATGAAACCGAACAAGCGCTCGCGCGCATCGCCGCCTACAAAAAATCCTGAGGAGACAACAAACCATGCAAACCCGACGCAGGCTCATCCAGGCACTGGCAGCAGCACCGCTGGCCTCGTCCGGCGCATTTGCCCAGGGTGCTTACCCTAACCGCCCGCTTCGCATGATCGTGCCCTTCACGCCGGGCGGCGCGCTTGACACCGTGGCGCGTGCGGTCGCGCCGCTCGCCGGCGAGCGCCTCGGCCAGCAGGTGGTGATCGAAAACCGGCCCGGCGGCTTCACCATGATCGGCAACGACATGGTGGCCAAAGCGGCGCCGGATGGTTACACGCTGCTGTTCGCGGCAGCGCCGATCGCGCTCAACTCTGCGCTCGGACTCAAAATCCCGTATCACCCGATGAAGGATTTTGAATACGTCAGCCTGGTGGCGCGGATTCCCGGTTTGCTGGTGATCAACCCGGCGTTGCCGATTAAGAATCTGAAAGAACTGGTCGCGTATGCCAAAAAGGAAAACGCCGAAAAAGGCAGCTTCCAGTATGCCTCCGCCGGCGTCGGCACCATGGGCCACCTGCTGGGCGAATATTTCTGGAGTGAGCAGGGCGTCAAGCAGGTGCACGTGGGCTACAAGGGCTCGGTACCGGCGCTGCAGGATCTGATCGGCGGGCAGACCAAGGTCCTGATTGACGCCTACATCCCGAGCGGCCCGCAAGTGGTCAGCGGCCGGGTGCGCGGCATTGCGCTGGCCACCTCGAAACGCTCGCCGGTGTTGCCGGACATCCCGACTTTCGCCGAGGCCGGCTTCCCGGGGTTCGAGGCCTACGGCTTTTACGGTGTCGCAGCGCCGGGGGGCACCCCCAAGGCGATCGTCGACAAACTGAGCGACGCGTTCGTCGCTGCCGCGAGTGATCGCAAGGTGCGCGCCACGCTGGTCTCGTCGGGTTATGAAGTGATGGCCAGCAGCTCGGCCGAATACCGCCGCTTCGTGCAACAGCAGATCGCCCTGTGGGGGCCGGTGGTGAAGAAGTCGAACATCAGGGTCGAGCAATAACAAAAACGATGCGGGCAGCAGCGGGGCAACCGGCGCTATGTTCGCGCAGGCAAGGTTCCACCACAGACAGAAAAACGCGCAGCACTTGCCTGACGCTCGCGGTGCCGGGGGTACGGTGCAGCGGGTAAACTGCGCGAAAGCGCGGCGCCGCCCGAACCCATGAAAGGCCACCAGATGCAGCCAGGTTCACTTGCAAGACTCACCTTCGCCGCCCTCTGGACCTTGGCCGCGGTGCTGCCAGCCGCCAGCGCCATCGCCCAACCGCAATGGCCGCAGCGCCCGGTGCGCATCATCGTGCCGTTCCCGGCCGGCGGCAGCACCATGGAATCGGTGGTGCGCCAACTCACGCGCGACATGTCGCAGGCCTTGGGCCAGCAGATCATCATCGATCCGCGACCCGGTGCGGGCACCGTGATCGGCGTCGACGCCGCCGCCAAATCGTCCGACGGCCATACCTTCGTGGGGGTCGCCAACAGCTTCACCGTCAACCAGACCCTGGTCAAGAACCTGCCCTACGACACGCTCAAGGACCTGCAGCCGGTGGTGCTGATGGCGCGTACCACCAATGTGCTGGCGGCGCACCCGAGCGTGGCGCCGAGTGATTTCAAGGCGCTGATTGCCTACGCGAAGCAGCATCCGGGCAAACTCAGCTACGCGTCATTCGGCAACGGCACCACCGCGCACTTCGCTGGTGAAATGCTCAAGGTCGGCGCCGGCATCGACATGGTGCATATCCCTTACAAAGGCCAGGGCCCGGCACTGCAGGACTTGCTCGCCGGCAATGTCGACATCATGTTCGGCAACCTGCCCGACTTCCTGCCGCACATCCGTGCCGGCAAATTGAAGGCCTACGGCACCACGTTCCTGGCGCGCGTGCCGCAGATGCCCGAGATGCCGACCATCGCCGAGCAGGGTCTGCCCGGCTTCGAGACCGACTCCTGGTATGGGCTGCTGGCGCCGGCGTCGGCGCCCAAGGACGTGGTGGCACGCCTGCAAACGGAATTCAATCGCGTGCTGGCAGACCCGGCCGTGCGCGCGCTGCTGATCGAGCGCGGCCTGGAGCCGCTCGGCGGCAGTAGCGAAAAGTTCGGCGAACACATCCGCAGCGAGATCGCGAAGTACGCGCGCATCGTGCGTGAAGCGAAAATGAAAATCGACTGAGCGCTGCCGGCGTCAAGCCGCAGCGCATGACGAGGAGACGCAAGCATGTCGGACGTACCCGTATTCACCCCCGGTGGCTACCGCTACATCAAGGCGGTATTTCAATACTCGGGCGGCATCGCCGCCGAACCCGGTTTCGACATCGTGCGGGCACGTTTCGCCAAAGCACTGCCGATGGGCGCGGCCTATGCGGCCGTCGAAGCCCATCTTGCGGCGGTGGCCCGCCCTATGACCGCGTTTGCCGCCTGCGAACTGCGCTCGCCGGCACCGTTCACCGATCAGGGCTTCATCGACTTCAACCGGGTTTACGTGAAGACCTTGCAACGCTGGGGCCTTTACCAGGACGGCACCGACCCGGTGAACCCGGTGGCGCGCACCAACGTATGCCCGATGTATCACAAGCCAGCCGAACCGGTGATGCACGCGTTTTCCTACACCGTGCCGGCCGCGCCCGGTGCGCGCAAGAGCTTCATCCTGGCAGGCGGTGGCGACGCCCGTGGCGGCGCCGGGTCGTATGCCGAGCGCATCGTGCGCCTGGGCGACACCTCGCCCGAAGCCATGCGCGAGAAGGTGGAGTTCGTCGCCGCTGAAATGGAGCGCCGACTGGGCTTGCTCGGCCTCACCTGGGCTGACGCCACCAGCACCCAGCTCTACACGGTGCAGAACATCGGCCACCTGATCGGCGAAGTGCTGGCGGCGCGCGGTGCCGGCGAAGGCGGGCTGGCCTGGCACTACTGCCGGCCGCCGGTGATCGGGCTCGAATTCGAGATGGATGTGCGCGGGCCGGCGCGGGAAATCGTGCTTTGAGCCCCGCCGCGCGCCGGTGAAGGCGCATGCAACACGCCAGGGGCGACTTATGCCCGGCGACACGCGGATGTGCGCGACGACCTGCTGGCGTGGTATGCCGCGGCGGAAAATGCGGCGCCTTGCCTTGCCGCAAATTCGCTCACTCAACGAGAGATTGAGTATGCCGGCCGAAGTGTCAATTCGCGATTACGCGCTCGCCTGAAGGGGCAGCGAGAACTGACGACCGTTCAGTGTTCAACGCATAGAGCGCAGCGTGAATGAAAGCAAGCCCGGTGATGGTGGTCGAAAAGAACCAGAAAAATGGAATCAGGTTCATCAACGCACCCACCAAGCCGAGCCAGCCCCATTGCAGCCCCGGCGCGGCAACAAGCCGGCGCAACTCGCCGGCATCGGCATATTCAGCCAGCGCATCGTAGCGCAGCACTCGCGCGTTGAGTCGACCGAGCAGCAACAGGGGAATGAAAAATCCGACCACGGGCACAAACCACAACACAAACGTCGGCACCGCCCACAACAGGAACCAGAACAGGGCCACAAGCGAGTTGCCAAGCGAGGCGGCAAAGCTGCCGCCGTGCCGGCGCTCGACGTGCGGGTAGATGACCACCCTGAACCCATCGTTGAGTTGCGCCGTTTGTACAACGTCAGCCTGGAACGGTTTCAGCCCTTTGCGGCTTGCCTGCCCAGCCGCGAGAACCCCATGGGAATCGTCGACCGCAGCGTGATTGAGGCGCATATTGAGCGCTTTCATGCAGCCCGCAACCTCAGCGCCGGGGTGGCCGTATGAGCG
>JANPAR010000255.1:0-2285 GCA_031430015.1 Burkholderiales bacterium | reverse complement strand
CCGAAATACAAACGTTTCCTGCTCAAACTGTCGGGCGAGGCCCTGATGGGCGAAGACCCCTATGGCATCAACCGTGCAACGATTGAGCGCATCGTTGACGAAATTGCCTCGGTCGCCAAGCTGCCGGTCGAGATGAGCATCGTGATTGGCGGCGGCAATATTTTTCGCGGTGTGGCCCCCGGTGCGCGCGGCATGGACCGCGCGACTGCCGACTACATGGGCATGCGGGCTACCATCATGAATGCACTCGCCTTGCAGGATTCGATGAAGCAGCACAACATCGTCGCGCGCGTGCAATCGGCGCTCAATATCGAGCAGGTGGTTGAGCCCTACATTCGCGGCAAGGCGCTGCGCTATCTGGAAGAAGGCAAAGTAGTAATTTTCGCCGCCGGCACCGGCAATCCGTTTTTTACAACCGACACGGCTGCGGCTTTGCGCGCTTCCGAAATGGGCGCCGAGATCGTGTTGAAGGGCACCAAGGTCGATGGCGTTTACACGGCTGATCCACACAAGGATGCTTCTGCAACGCGCTACAACTCGATCACCTTTGATGAGGCCATCATCAAACACCTCAAGGTGATGGACGCCACTGCGTTTGCCCTGTGCCGTGACCAAAAGTTGCCCATCAACGTGTTTTCGATCTTCAAGCAGGGCGCGCTCAAACGCGTGGTGATGGGCGAAAACGAAGGTACACTTGTGCATGTTTAAGGTGCAAGTTTAGGGTGCCTGATCAGGCTGCCCGTAGAGATCAACAACTTGGTATGCACACAGGGTCGATTGACCCTCCCGTGACATCGCGCAGGAGACCATCATGACCATTGCCGACATCAAGAAATCGGCCGAGCAGAAAATGCTCAAATCCATCGACGCGTTCAAGAATGATCTGGGCAAGATCCGCACAGGGCGCGTCCATATCGGCCTGCTCGATCACGTGCAGGTGGACTACTACGGCAGTATGATGCCGGTCAATCAGACCGCCAACGTCACCTTGATTGATGCGCGTACCATCGGCGTTCAGCCGTGGGAAAAGAAGATGGTCACGGTGATCGAGAAAGCGATTCGCGAATCCGATCTCGGCCTCAATCCCTCGACGCAGGGCGACATGATTCGCGTGCCGATGCCGGCCCTCACCGAGCAGCGCCGCAAGGATCTGGTCAAGGTGGTCAAGGGCGAAGGGGAAACTGCGCGCGTAGCCATTCGCAGTTTGCGCCGCGATGCCAACGAGCATCTTAAGAAGTTGCTCAAAGACAAGGAAGTGTCGGAAGACGACGAGCGCCGCGCCCAGGATGACGTGCAAAAACTCACCGACAAGTCGATTGCGGAAGTCGAGAAATTGCTGGCGGTCAAAGAGGCCGAAATTCTCGCCGTGTGAACCACGTGCACTCGCGTCACACAGCCATCATCATGTCCAGCTCAACCCAGACCATTCCCGACGCGCCCAAGGTGCCGCGTCACGTTGCCATCATCATGGATGGCAATGGTCGATGGGCGACCAAACGCTATCTGCCGCGTGTGGCAGGGCACAAGCGCGGGGTCGAGGCGGTGCGCGAGGCAGTGCGTGCCTGCATGGAGCGTGGCATCGAGTACCTCACGCTGTTCGCGTTCTCGTCGGAAAACTGGCGCCGTCCGGAAGAAGAAGTCTCAGTGTTGATGCAGTTGTTCGTGATGGTGCTGGAGCAGGAAGTCGCCAAGCTGCATGCCAATGGTGTGCGCCTTAAAGTGGTTGGGGATCTGTCGCGTTTTGATGCGCGCTTGATTGAATTGATCGACCGCGCGCACTGCAAGACTGCTGGGAACAGCAAGCTCACCCTCACGATTTGCGCCAATTACGGCGGCCGCTGGGACATCCTGCAAGCGACGCAAGTGATGCTGGCGGCGCGGCCTGATCTGCTGCGCGCGCTGGTGCCGGCGCAGGGTGCTGCGGCCCATCCCCATCTCGCCGGCGCGTTTTCCGAAGCCGATTTCACGCCTTATCTGTCGATGGCCTACGCGCCCGAGCCGGATCTGTTCATCCGCACCGGCGGAGAGCAGCGCATCAGCAATTTTCTGGTCTGGCAACTCGCGTACACAGAGTTGTGGTTCACCGAGACATTTTGGCCGGACTTCGATGGGCGCACGCTCGACGAAGCGATTGCCTCCTATCAGCAGCGTGAGCGGCGCTTTGGCCGTACCAGCGAGCAGCTGCGCGAGGTAGCGCGCCTGCCCGAAACTGCGCCCCACGCCGGCTCTGGTGTTGCGGGCACCCCGGTTCCGAGAATGGCCCCAAGAATGGCTGCAGGAGCGGT
>JANPAR010000254.1:0-2275 GCA_031430015.1 Burkholderiales bacterium | reverse complement strand
GCACGACCGCAGCACAACACGCAGCAAGACGAGCAGCAAAACAAGGAGCGCAGCAAGCAACGCCTCAAGCATCCGATCGAGAAAGACACGAGCCCGCCGCGGAGGGACACGCGGGGCCTGACCACACCAAACAAGGCTCGTTCCCATGAAATTTGATTACGTCATCACCGGCGCTGGCTCGGCCGGTTGTGTGCTGGCCAATCGTTTGTCAGAAGACCCGTCGGTCACCGTTTGCGTGATTGAAGCGGGCGCGCCGGATGCCTCTGCGCTGATTACCGCGCCCGCCGGCCTCGCGCTGCTGGGGCCGCTGAAACTGCACATGTGGGGCTTCGAGACCATCGCGCAGGCGGGTCTCAGCGGGCGGCGCGGTTATCAGCCGCGCGGCAAAGTCTTGGGGGGCTCGTCCTCCACCAATGCAATGGTTTATCTGCGCGGCCATCGTCTCGACTACGACGGCTGGCGCGATCAAGGTGCGTCTGGCTGGGCCTGGGAAAACGTACTGCCTTATTTCATCAAGGCCGAGCACAACGAGCGCGGTGCAGCCGGCGCACATGCTGCACTGCATGGCCAGAACGGCCCGCTCAATGTGGCCGACTTGCGCAGCCCGAATGCGATAGCACAAAAGTTGATGGCTGCCGCGCGCGAAGCAGGCTATCCGCTTAGTGCAGACTTCAACACGGGAGACACCGAGGGCTTCGGTGCGTATCAGATTACGCAAAAAGGCGGCGAACGCTGGAGCGCCGCACGCGCCTATTTGCACCCAGCGATGACGCGGCCCAATGTCACGGTGATCACGGGTGCGTTGACCAGACGCATCGTGTTTGAAAAAGACAACAGCGCAGGGGGCAGAACTGCCGGCAGCACCGAGAGCGTTGCGGGCATGCCGCGCGCCACCGGCATCGAGTTCGAACGTGATGGCCGCAGCGAGACAGCGCATGCCGTGCGTGAAGTGCTGGTGTGTGCGGGTGCCTTTCAATCACCGCAACTGCTGATGTGTTCGGGCATTGGCCCTGGCGCACATCTCGCAGAGCGCGACATCACCCCCATCGTTGATCTGCCCGGTGTCGGACAAAACCTGCAAGACCACATCGACTACATCATCAACCGCCGCCATCACAGTCTCGATTTATTCGGCATGTCGCTGGGCGGCCTGTGGCGTCTGTGGCAGGAGATTGGCCGCTATCGCCGTGAGCGGCGCGGCATGTGTACTTCCAATTTCGCCGAGACCGGCGGCTTCATCAAAACGCTGCCCGATCTCGCCAAGCCCGACGTGCAATTTCATTTCGTGATCGGCATGGTCGATAACCACAACCGCACGCGTCACGCCGGGCATGGCTACTCGCTGCATGCCTGCGTGCTCAATCCCAAGTCGGCTGGCGAGGTGCGCCTCGCCTCGGCTGACATGCGCGATGCGCCGCTGATTGATCCAAAGTTTTTGTCGCATGCGGATGATGTGGCGACGCTCAAGCGCGGGTTCGCCGCGATGCGCAAGATTCTCAACGCGCCCGCATTTGCGCCGCATCTTGGCCCCGAGCTGTACACGCAAGACCTGCGCGAGGATGACGAGGCAGGCCTTGAAGCCGCGATCCGCGCGCGCGCCGACACCATCTATCACCCTGTGGGTACCTGCCGCATGGGGTCAGATGCAATGGCGGTTGTTGATCCACAGTTGCGGGTGCGTGGTGTTGCAGCCTTGCGTGTGGTTGATGCGTCGGTGATGCCCGCTGTGCCGTCAGGCAACACCAACGCGCCCACCATCATGATTGCCGAGAAGGCGGCGGACTTGATTCGCGCGGCGGCCAAGGCGGCTTAGGGATACTGCGTGATACGGTCGGATGCAACGGAACCTGCCGCGCTGTCACTCTGTGAGTGCCTGAAGAATGGCTCCTGGAGCGATTGTTGGGGTATCAGTTCCTATGGTATCCGGCTCCTTCGGTACCCATTGCGACCCATCGATCCCGTCGGCGCGAAAGGCTACTCAACTGTGATGTTGGCTGCCTTTGCCACCACGCCCCAGCGTGCAATCTCGCTCTTGAGGAAACGGTCGGCCTCTTCCGGCGAATTGCCAATCACCAGCGAGCCGCCATCGGTGAGGCGCTGCTTCATGTCCGGCTGGTTCAACACTTTGACGATCTCGCTGTTGAGGCGCGTCACGATGTCGCGCGGTGTGCCCTGCGGCGCGACCACGCCAAACCACGCCACGGCTTCGAAGTCGCGCACGCCACCTTCGGCAATCGATGGCACATCAGGCAGCAGCGGGTGACGCTTGGCGCTG
>JANPAR010000253.1:0-13059 GCA_031430015.1 Burkholderiales bacterium | reverse complement strand
ACGCGCAACCCGCGCCATGTTGACGATCTGGCAGTTAACCTGGTGAACCCCTGGGCGGGCGTGAAATGTTACGAGAGTACCGCTGTGCGCGAAGCTAAACTATATTGATGGATTGACGTGAGGGGATTTGCGAAATGCGGCGCAACGAGATAGCGGGGCAGCGAGCGTGAGTGACACATTAATTGCGGCAGTGGACCGCGCTCTGCGTGCCGCACTGCCCGGCAGCGTGCCGACGCGCCCGGCCAGCGCTTTGGGTGCGCACCCGCTTGCCTCGGGCGAAAGAGCGCACGCAGCCGCACTGATGCGCATCAATCACGTGGGTGAAATCTGCGCCCAGGCGCTGTACCACGGTCAGGCGCTCACAGCGCGCACGCCTGAAGTGCGCGCTCACATGGAACGCGCCGCCGCCGAGGAGGGCGAGCACTTGGTGCTGTGTGCGGCGCGCATTGCCGAGCTGGGCGGGCGCACCAGCCTGCTCGGTCCCCTTTGGTATGGCGGTGCCTTTGCGCTCGGCGCATTGGCAGGGCGCGCAGGTGATGCCGTCAGCTTAGGCTTTGTTGCCGAGACGGAAAAGCAGGTTGAGGCGCATCTCGAAAACCACTTGGCCGCAGCGGACGCTCGCAGCTTGCCCGCCGCAGACACGCGCTCGCGCGAGATCGTGGAAAAAATGCGTGATGACGAAGCGCGTCACCGGCGCGAAGCCACCGCAGCAGGCGGTGTCACACTGCCCCTACCCGTACGTCTGGCGATGAAGGGGATGGCGAAGGTGATGACGACGGTGGCTTACCGCGTTTGATTGCAAAGTGGTGCGAAGCGGCGCACAATATGCGCATTTGATCATGCGCACGATAATGTGCTGACATCCTATGTTGACATTCGACAACGCCCCCAAAAAGGCAGCCAATCTGACTCTTAATTCTGCGGCGCTTGCACTGGCGCGCGAGCTCGGCATGAATGTCTCGCAGGCGGTCGATACATTTTTGCAGGAAGAAGTACGCCGTCTTTACCGGGAGAAATGGCGCGCTGAAAACCGGCAGGCGATTGCGGCCTACAACCAGCGTGTCAGGCGCGACGGCGTGTTCGGCGACGATGTGCGCAGCTTTTGATGGCACGCTACGATGTATACCGGAATCCACGTCAGGAAAGCGTGCGTCAGGTTCCCTATCTGCTCGACGTGCAGAGCGATTTTCTGGAAGACCTCGACACCCGTGTGATCGTTCCCTTGCGCGTCGCCACTGCGGTGCCGCGACCGGTGACCAGGCTCAATCCGGTGTTCACGGTTGATGCTGTTCCGGTGGTGATGGATACGCCCCAACTCGTTGGTTACCCGCGCAGCGTGCTAAAACGCCCGGTCGCCAATCTGGGTGAGAGAGCCTTCGAGATTCAGAACGCGCTCGATTTTTTGTTTGCTGGCGTTTAGCCGCCGTTGATGCGCGCAAGTTCGCGCAGCTTGGCGTACTTCATCAGGCTGTTCTGGCACCCGATCAGGATGTGCACCAACCCCGGCGCGCCATCCAGAAAACCCAGGCGGAACACGTAAAACTTGAGAAAGCGCGCCAGCGGCGCCAGCGCCATGCGCACGGCACTCACGCTCTTGCCCTGCTCGTGAAGGCGCTGCGCCTGCAAATCGGTATAACGGTTTTGTTTGGCGAGATAGCTTGAGAGTGTCTCTGACGACTCATGCATCAAATCGCCCGTGAGTGTCCCCACGTTCACGCCAGCCGCAGGCACCACATGCTCGTGCACCGGGTCATCGCTCCAGCGCGCGTGGCGGCGGTCGAACAGGCGCAGGTTCCAGTCCGGATAGCCTTCACCATGGCGCAACACGCGGCCCATGAAAACGTTGGCACGCGCCATTCTCCAGGCAGGTGTGCTCGAAGAGCCTTGTCCACCAAGGGTTTTGGCAATGCTCTCCTGCAGAGCCGGCGTCACGCGCTCATCGGCATCGAGGCACAGCACCCAGTCGTGCGCCGCTTGGCCGACGGCAAACTGCTTCTGCGCACCGAAACCCAACCAGTCCTGCGCGATCACGCGCGCGCCGTGGCGTCGCGCGATGGCAAGGGTGTCGTCGGTCGAACCGGAATCGACCACCACGATCTCGTCAGCGAAGGCGAGACTGGAGAGACAGGCAGCAAGCTGGGTGGCCGCGTTCAGCGTAATCAGCACGGCAGATAGCGGGACGCGCGCTTCTGGCGAGTGCGGTTGCGCCAAGGTGGGGGTGAGTGATGACTCCTTATAATCCTGTGCTTTCACGCGGCAATTTTAGCGCGGCCCCTATTTGATGCCGATCCGGGCACCCTTAGCTTGATGCCGATGCCGGCTCCCTCTGCCCGTCCCGTGCTCCTGGTGCGCATGTCGTCTCTGGGCGACATCGTGCATACCTTTCCCGCAGTGACTGACCTGCTGCGCGCGCGGCCCGGCACCGAATTGCATTGGGTGGTCGAAGAACAGTACGTTGATCTGGCGCGCATGCACCCCGGCGTGGCGAAGGTGATCCCAGTCGCATTGCGGCGCTGGCGGCGTCTTGGCGTGGGTGCGTGGAGCGAGTTTCGCGGCTTTCGCGCGGCCTTGCGCGCCACCGAATATGCGGCGGTGATCGACTCGCAGGGCCTGCTCAAGAGCGTGTTGGTGGCGCGCCAGGCGCGCGGGCCTTTGCATGGCTTCGACTGGCACACTGCGCGTGAGCCGCTCGCCGGGCTGTTCTACGCGCATACCGTTGGATTTCCCGCATCGACCCACAAGATCACGCGTTATCGCGGGCTGATGGCCGCAGCCAATGGCTATGCGCCGGGCACCGCTATCGACTACGGGCTCACGGCACCGCCTGCGCCTGGTTGGGCGCATGCGTGGGTACAAGCTGGAGTACAGGCGGGAGCACAAGCGGGATCACAAGCGGGAGCACAAGCGGGAGGCTATTGCGTGCTCCTGCATGCGACCGCACGTGCTGCCAAACTGTGGAGCGAGACCGCGTGGATCAGCGTTGCGCAAGGGCTTGCGGCGCGCGGCATGGTTTGCGTGCTGCCGTTCGGCAACGCGGATGAAGAGGCGCGCGCGCAACGCATTGCCGCTGCCGTTGCGTCGGCCCAGGTCGCGCCGCGCATGGGTTTTGTCGATGCCGCTGGGCTGCTCGCGCATGCGCGTGCGGTGATCGGTCTGGATACGGGCTTTACCCACCTTGCTGCCGCCTTCAACACGCCGGTGGTGGGCGTGTTTTGCGACTCCGAGCCGGTTGACGCCCATCCGGCCGGCATGGGGCCTACTGCTTATTGTGGTGCCGTTGGTGCACCGCCTTCGGTGGAAGAAGTGCTGGCAGCCCTGGAGCGCGTGGCACCAGGGTTGGCTGCGCTGAACACGGTGCCGGCTGCGGCACCTCGCGGCATCCCGGCGCAACTGCGATGAACCTGGTGGCGAAGCTGCTGTACAACCTCGTGCTGCATCTGGCGCTTCCACTGGTGCTGGTGCGCCTGTGGTGGCGCGGGCGGCGCGAGCCGGGCTATCGCGAAGACTGGGCGCAGCGGTTTGGCATTTACCCGCAACGCGGAGCGGGAGCATCGGTGGATGCACCGGCAAGAGCAGACGCAAATGCAGATGCAGTTGCAATGGTCGATGCGCTGAACGGCGCACCTAACAATGCAGCGAACGGCGCACCTAACGATGCAGCGACCGACGCAGCGACCGACGCAGCGACCGACGCAGCGACCGATGCCGGGACAGACAGCGCCAAGCCGCTGATCTGGCTGCACGCCGTATCGTTGGGCGAGACAATTGCTGCGCGGCCGCTGGTGATGGCGCTGCGCGAGCGCTATCCGCAGCATCGCTTGCTGATCACCCACATGACCGCCACCGGGCGCGCGGCGGCGCAGCGTGAATACGGCGCGCTGGCAGAGCTGGCCTGGCTGCCCTACGATTTTCCGTGGGCGATGCGCCGCTTCTTCGACCACTTTGCGCCCGCCATCGGCATCGTCATGGAGACCGAGGTGTGGCCCAACCTGGCGCACGTTGCGCAGCGCCACGGGGTGCGCCTGCTGCTGGCCAATGCGCGCTTGTCCGAGCGTTCCGCGCGCGGCTACCAGCGTACCGCCGCCCTGCTGCGGCCTGCGTTTGCCGCGTTCGACGTATGCGCGCAAACGGCTGCGGATGCCGAACGGCTAAAACACCTTGGCGTGCGCACGGTGAGTATCAGCGGCAATCTCAAATTTGACACCGCTGTCACGGAAGTGCCAGCTACCGCCGTGGCCGCACTGCGCGCGCTCACGGGCACCCGCCCGGTGTTTCTGGCAGCGAGCACGCGCGAAGGCGAGGAAGCATTGCTGCTAGATGCATTGGCGCGCGCGCCGCTCAATGACGCCATCGCGGTCATCGTCCCGCGTCACCCGCAGCGCTTTGACGAGGTTGCTGCATTGCTCGAAAAACGGCAGGTACGTTTCGTGCGCCGCAGCGAGGCGCGCCTGGTGCCGGATGATTGCACCGTGCTGCTGGGCGACAGCATGGGCGAGATGCCGGCCTACTATGCGCTCGCCCACTGTGCCTTTGTCGGCGGCAGCCTGGTGCCGGTGGGGGGCCAGAACATGATCGAAGCCTGTGCGCTCGGTGTACCGGTGCTGTTCGGGCCGCACACCTTCAACTTTGCCGAGGCGGCGGCGCAGGCAGTGGAGGCGGGTGCAGCGCAGCGTGTCGCGGATGCGGACGAATTGATGCGTGCGGTGAGCGCTCTGCTGGACGATGCTGCAAAACGCAGCGCGATGGGCAATGCGGGCCGCGCTTTCAGTGTTGCACACCGCGGCGCGACTGCACGCACCATGAAGGTGATAGCCGGTTTGTTGGCAGTGGCCGAGGTGCGGCGCTAGATCACGCCCATCGCACGTGGCCCAGGATCACCGCGCCAACAGCGCGAGGTTTGGATCAACGCGCCAACAGCGCGAGGTTTGGATCACCGCGCCAACAACGCGTTGATGCCCGCCACATCTTCTTCCTTCAGACTGCCCGCCGCAGCCTTGAGGCGGAAGCTGTTGACGATGGTGTCGTAGCGCGCCTTGGACAGATCGCGCTGGGTGGTGAAGAGCTGCTGCTGCGCGTTCAACACGTCGATGTTGATGCGCACGCCCACTTCGTAACCGAGCTTGTTGGAGTCAAGCGAGCTTTGTGACGACACTTGCGCGGCCTCAAACGCACGCACTTGCGCCAAGCCATTGGTGACGGCGAGGAAAAACTGGCGCGCGTTCTGCGCGGCCGTGCGCTTGAGATTTTCCAAGTCAGCTTTGGCCTTGTCTTCGCCGGCGATTGCTTCACGCACGCGCGAATTGACACTGCCACCCGCGTAGATCGGGATCGCCAGGGTGAGGCCGATGGCGTTGATTCTGTTGTCGGTGCCGGTGGGGGAGATCGCGCTTGCGGTGGACGCAGCGAGGCTGCGCGAGGCCGACAGGTCGAGCGTGGGGTAATGCCCGGCGCGCTGGATTTCGGTATTGCGCTTGGTGACGGCAACACCGAAGTCTTGCGCGCGCACGGCGTAATTGTTGCCCTCGGCTGCTTCGACCCACCGGTCGATCACCGCCGGCTGCGGCGGCGGCAGACGCACGTCGGTGCGCAGTTTGAACAGGTCGCCCACCGGTTTGCCGATGATCTGTTGCAACGCAGTGCGTTTGGTTTCGAGGTCATTGCGCGCCGAAATTTCTTGCGCGGTGGCAAGGTCAAAGCGCGATTGCGCTTCGTGGGTGTCGACGATGGTGGCGGTGCCAACTTCGAAATTGCGCTTGGCCTGCGCGAGCTGTTCGGAAATCGCGGTCTTCGAGGCAATCGATACCGCGAGCGAATCAGCGGCGCCGAGCACGTCAAAGTAGGCTTGCGCGGTGCGCACGATCAGGTCTTGTCCGGCTTGTGCGTAGACGGCTTCGGCTTGCGAGACCTGCAGCTTGCCTTGCTCGTAGGTCTGCCAGTTCTGCCAGCGGAACAGTGGCTGGGTCAGCGTGATGCTGTAGCCGTTGGTGTTGAAGACGCGGTTCACTGGCGCGACACCCGCAGCGCGCGATGCGATGTTGGCATCGTTGTACTGTGTATTGAGTGAGGCACCTACCGTGGGCAGAATCGTTGCCAATCCCTGCGGATAGCGCTCCTGCCCGGCCTGCAAAGAGTAGCGCGCTGAGGAATAGACGGCGTCATTGGCCAGCGCATCTTTGTAGATCGACAGCAGATCGTTGGCGTGAGCGGTGTTTGCCGCGCTCGCCAGCACCAGGGACAGGGCCAACGCAATGCCGGTGCGGCGTAGGCCTGCGGTGGGCACGCGGCGAAGGGCGGGAGGGAATGCAGACATCGTCATGACACAGCTCTCACATTGCAAACAAGGTGCGGGTCGAAGGGGAATCGGGGAGGGGAATCGGGCGCCATTGCGGGGGCGCATCGGTATTTGGATTTAACTGACCGCCGGTCATTTTGCCACAAATGCCAGGCAAATGGAACCCGACGCGTGCATTCAACACAGTCGCGTGGCTCAATAGCGCGGCACGGCCGGATCGACCCCGGCAGACCATGCATCCATACCGCCTGTCAAGTTGTGCAACGCGCCGACGCCCCGGCTTTCCAAAAACATTGCCACCTGCATGCTGCGTGCGCCGTGATGGCAGATCGCCACCACCGCTTTGTCGCCAGCGGCGGCAGCGATTTCATCTACCCGCGCCGGAATCTGGTTCATCGGCACGTGCGTGATGCCGGGCAGCGCAGCGGTCTGCACCTCCCAGGCTTCGCGCACGTCGAGCAGCATGGGCTGCGCCCGCGCCGGGTCGGCGAGCCATGCGGCAAGGTCAGTGACGGTCAAATGTTGCATGCTGAGGCAGTCTGCAAAAGCAGTTGTAGGCGCGGAGTTGAGGGGGCAAAGTTGAGGGCGCGCGTCAGAACGCAAAGCGCGCCGGTTGCGGTGCGTTGACGAGCGGGGTGAGCACGGTCTCGAACAAATCTTCAGCGGTGATGCCTTGCGTGCCGTGCGCCGCGCGGGTGAAGATGCGCGCCGTCATCGCGGGCGCATCGCCGACCACGGCAAACAGCCGTCCGCCGGGGCTCAACTGATCCAGCAGGGCCTGCGGCGCCACCGGGGTAGAGCCAGTCAACACAATGATGTCGAAATGTTCGTGGCCCGTGCTACCAGAGCCCCCAGCACTGCCCGCTCTGCCATAGCCGCGTGCGCCGTCACCCTGCTGCACGCGCACGTTGGAAATGCCGGCCGCCTTGAGGTTGCGTTCGGCCATCGCCTTGAGGTCCGGGGAGATTTCCACTGACAACACCGAGTGGCAGCGGTGCGCGAGCAGGGCGGCGAAATAGCCGCTCCCAGTGCCAATTTCGAGCGCACGGTCGTGGCTGCGTGTCTGCACTTCTTGCAATACCCGCGCTTCGAGCTTGGGTGCCCACATGCGCGCGCCGCCGCTGTGGCTGCCCCTGATTTTCTCCAAGGGGATTTCCATGTCGGTAAACGCGAGCAGTCGGTGCGCCGGCGGCACAAACTCTTCGCGGCGCACGACCTCAAGCAGGTCGAGCACATTCTGATCAAGCACATCCCACGGGCGGATCTGTTGTTCGATCATGTTGAAGCGGGCCTGATCGATATCTAGCGTGGCGTGCATGGGGAATCCTTGGCGGCAACTGCGCTGTGATGGCGCACTGAAAAATCAGTCGCATTCAGTGCGAGCCGGAAATTTTAGCATCGGGCTTGTGGCGAAACCACGCCGTCAAATCGTCGAGAAAGGTGTACATCACCGGTACCACCACGAGCGTCAGGATCGACGACGTGATGACGCCGCCGATCACTGCCTGCCCCATCGGCGCGCGCTGCTCCGAGCCTTCGGTGAGCGCCAGCGCGAGCGGCAGCATGCCGAACACCATCGCCAATGTCGTCATCAAAATTGGGCGCAGGCGCACGTGCGCGGCTTCGAGCAGGGCGGCAGTGCGCTCGACGCCGCGCGCACGCGCGTGGTTGGCGAAGTCGATCAACAGAATCGCGTTCTTGGTCACCAGGCCCATCAGCATGATGACGCCGATGACGGAGAACAAATTGAGCGTGCTGCGAAACATCAGCAACGAGAGAAATACGCCGATCAACGTGAGCGGCAGCGACGACATGATGGCCAATGGCTGCATAAAGCTCGCAAACTGCGACGCGAGGATCATGTAAATGAAAATGACCGCCAGTACCATTGCCGTGACCGCGAAGCTGAATGACTCCTTCATGTCTTTGGTCGAGCCGCCCATGACGTAGCGGTAGCCGGGTTTCCACTCCATGCCGCCGAGCGCTTTGACAATATCGCCGCTCACTTCGCCGGCCGAGCGCCCGAAGACGTTGGCGTCCAGTTGCACCTCGCGGGTCAAATCCTTGCGGTTGATCTGTGACGCACCGCCGGTGGGTGTGAAGTCGGCCACCTGACGCAGCGCCACGAGTTTGGGGGCCCCATCGGCGGCAGGTTGCGTGCTCTGGATCATGATGCGGTCGAGGTCGCCGCTGGTCTGGCGGTCATTTGGGGCGAGGCGCACGGATACGTCGTAGTTTTCACCATCGGGTGCTTTCCAGGTGCTCACGGCTTCGCCCGCAATCAGCGGACGCAGGGCTGCGCCAATCTGCGCGACACCCACGCCGAGATCGGAGGCCAGCTCGCGTTTGACGTTGACACCGATGGTCGGCTTGTCGGGCTTTTGCGAAGAGTCGAGATCGACCAGACCAGGGATGTTGCGCAGGCGTTTTTGCGCTTCGGCCGAGAGACGGTCCAGTTCTTTCAGATCCGGCCCTTGCACGCTCACCACCAAAATCTTGTTGCCCGCGACCGGGTTGACGGTGCCGACGTGCGTCACGGTGATGCCGGCAATCTGCGCCAGACGCTCACGCAGCGGCTGCGTCATCACGTGCTGCGAGCGCGTGCGCTCCTTGCGCGGTTTGAGTTTGACGAACACGTTCGCGTAGTTCTTGCCGAGCGTGGTGCCAGTGTTGATGGTGGCGTAGGTGTAGAGCACTTCGGGCAGTTCGCGCAGCGCCGCATCGACCTGACGCAGCTTCGCCTCGGTGAGCTCCAGCGAAGAGCCGACCGGGGTTTGAAACGCCACCTGCGTCTCGGAAAAATCCGCCTGCGGCACGAACTCGGTGCCAAGCAGCGGCACTAGTGCAAAGCTGCCGAAGAAGGTGCCTGCCGCAAGGAACAGCGTGACGATGCGGTGCCGTAGCGACCAGCCGAGCAGGCTTTGATAAAAATGTGACAGGCCATCAACCATCGATTGAAACAGCCCCATGAATTTCTGGAACAGGTTTTTCGGGCCGGGCTTGGGGGGCGGGTCGGGCCACACCGACGAGAGCATCGGGTCGAGCGTGAACGACACAAACATTGACACCAGCACCGAGGCCACCACGGTAATGCCGAGCGAATAAAAAAAGCGCCCGATGATGCCGCCCATAAAGCCCACCGGCAAAAACACCGCAACAATCGACATCGTGGTCGCAAACACCGCAATGCCGATCTCCTGCGTGCCTTCCATCGCGGCGGTCTTGTGGTCCTTGCCCATCGCCGCGTGGCGCACGATGTTCTCGCGCACCACGATGGCATCGTCGATCAACAGGCCGACCGCGAGCGAGAGGGCCATCAGGCTGATCATGTTGATGGTGACGTTGGCGATATCCATGAAGAAAAACGTCGCCATGATCGCAATCGGCAGCGTCAGGCCGGTGATCACCGTCGAGCGCCACGAATTGAGGAACAGGAACACGATCAGGATGGTCAGTGCCGCGCCTTCGATCATGGTGCGGCGCACGTTCTCGACACCGGTGCGAATCGGCGTGGAAGCATCGCGAATCACATTGAGCTGCACGTCGGCGGGGAGCTCGCGGCGCATCGCCAGCACGGCTTCCTTGACGCCGTCGGCTACCTCGATCGTGTTCTGCCCTTGCGACTTGATGATGTCGAGCGCCAGCACGCGCGCGCCGTTTTGCAGCGCGAGGTTGTCCTGCTCCTGCTGGCCGTCGACCACGGTGGCAACTTCGCGCAGCGTGATCGCTTGTCCGCCGCGGCGCGCAACGATGATGCGGTTGAAGTCCTCGACCGCGCCGATCTTGCCCTTGATCTGCACCACTTGTTCGCGCTCCAGAGAGCGAATGCTGCCGGCCGGCAACTCCTGGTTCTCGCCCTTGATCGCGTTGATGATCTGATCGACGCCAACGTTGAGCGACTCCATCTCGACCGGTTTGAGCAGCACCTGCACTTCACGTTTGACGCCACCGACGATGGTGACGGAGCCGACGCCGCGCACGTTCTCGATGCGCTTCTTGATGACTTGATCGGCCAGCGTGGTGAGGTCGCGTGCGCCGCGTGCCTTGGGTGTGGTGCCGCCCGCCGTTGCCGCGGGCGCGCCAGATACGGCAGCCCCAGAGCCAGCCGCCGACACCGCGATGGAAATGATCGGCCGGTCGGCGGGATCAAAGCGCGAAATCTTCGGCTCCTTGACCTCTTTGCGAAACGCCACCTTGACGATGGCGATCTTCTCGCGCACATCCTGCGCCGCCTTGGCCGGGTCAATCGACAAATCAAACTCGACGATGACCACCGACTGTCCCTCGTAGGAGCGTGACGACAAGGTCTTGATGCCCGACACCGTATTGACCGCTTCTTCAACCGGGCGCGTGACATCGGTTTCGACCGACTCAGGCGACGCACCCGGATATTCGGTGGTGACCACCACCACCGGGAAGTTGATGTCAGGGAACTGATCGACGCGCAGGCGCTGGTAAGAGAAGATGCCAAGCACCACGAGCATCGCCATCATCATGGTGGCGAGAACCGGATTGTGAATGCTGATGCGGGTGAAGAACATGGTGGCGTGCCGGTTGCGTTACTGTGACTTCGGGGTGGCGGGAGGCGCAGCAGGAGCGGATGGTGAAGACGAACCCTTGTCCCCCGCCAGACGCACGGTGACGCCACTGTTGAGTGCGCCAAGATTGGTCTTCACCACTTTCACACCGGGCTGCAGGCCCTGCACGATTTCGACCCAGGCTTCATCTTCATTGCGCGTGCCGGTCTTGACGGCGAGGCGCGCGAGCTTGTTGTCGATCACCGCGTAGACCACCGTCTCGCCACGCTCTTCGCGCAGCGCGCTGATTGGCACGGCGGTGACCGCCTCGCGGCGGGTCAGGGTCAGGCCGCCTTTGGCAAACATGCCGCCCTTGAGCGCGCCATCCGCATTCGGTACTTCGATATAGACCATGATCGAGCGCGACCCCGCCGCTGATTGCGGATTGACGCGCGCAATTGCGCCATTGAAGGGGCGTGCACCGAAGCCTTCGACTTTGAAGTTCACGGTCTGCCCGGGCTCCACATTCGGAATGTCGCTGGCCGGCACCGCTGCCTCAATCTCCATGCGCGACAAATCAACGATGGTCAAGAGCTTGGTATCGATCGACGCCTTGTCGCCCACCTGCACCGCGCGCTCGGCGATCAGGCCGCTCCACGGTGACTTCACGAGGGTGTCATCGACCGACTTTTTGGCCAGCGCCACATTGGCCTCGGCCGCTTTTACCTGCGCGAGGGCTACCGATGAATTGGCCAGCGTGTTGTCGTAAGCCTGCTGCGAGATGAAGCCCTTGCGCAGCAACTCTTCGTTGTTCTTGCGCGTGCGCTCGTTGTTCTCCCAGGTCGCCTTGCTCGCTGCAAGCGTCGCTGCGCGCTCATCGAGGCGCGCCTGGTGCTCGGCGGCGTCGAGACGCGCCAGCAGTTGTCCATTCTTGACGGTGTCGCCTTCCTTGACCAGCATCTGCATGACTTCGCCCGCCACCTTGGCACGCACCAGCGCCACATGTACCGGGCGTAGTTGGCCGGTGAGCGGCAGCTCGCGGCGCACTTCACGCGTCTCGGCCTCGGCCAGATCGCTTGCAGCGACTTCTATCGACAAGGCAGCGGCCTGAGACTGTTGCTGCGCAAGGGTTTTAGGGGAATCATCCTTGAAAGCCTTGGTGGGGGCGGCCTCTGGCGCGGCACCACTGAATTTTTTGAACGCTACCACGCCACCCGCCGCGAGCGCGACGGCGATTGCGCCAATCACTATTTTGTTCATGTTGATTTCACCTTGTTGCGAGATGCGATTTTTTTGACCGGGGACGCCGAAGCCGATGAAACCGCTTTAACGCGCGCTGTGCCGGATGTGCGCCCGGGTGCGGCAGCGGCTTTCGCCCCCACCTTGACCGCCGGCACGACAGCAGGGCGCAACGCCGCCAGCACCATGTCGATATGGGTTTCGAGAAAGCGCAGCGGATCGATCTGCGGCGCGCGGTCCAGATGCGGCAAGATGGCGTGACGCCACATCGCCATCATCATCATCGGCGCAGCCATGATCATCAGCGCTTCTTCGATCGGCAGCGGGCGAAACTCGCCGCTGGCGATGCCGCGTTCCAAAATCAGCCGGTGCGCACGGCGAAAACGCGCCACCACTTCAGTGTCGTAAAAGCGCGCCAGCTCGGGAAAGTTCCCAGCCTCGGCAATGATGAGCTTGGGAATCGCCGAGGTCTTGCTGTCGCCCAGGCGCTCGAACCAGCCGCGCATCAGCCATTCGAGCAACTGGGTGGGCGCGACATCCGGCGTGGCAGCGAGGTTCTCGGCCGCCGCCACTGCGGGCAGGATGTTCTCGCGCACTACCGCCTTGAACAATTCTTCCTTGTTGGCGTAATACAGGTAGAGCGTGCCCTTGGAGACGCCGGCGCGCGCCGCGATGTCGTCGAGCCGCGCGCCGGCGAAACCGCGCTCGGTGAAAATTTCCAGCGCGGCAGTCAGCACTTCGGCCGGGCGCGCGTCTTTGCGGCGCTGCCAGCGCGGTTCGGTGACTGGCGCGGCAATGGCTGAAGAAACGGAGGACATCGTCGTTTATTAATAACTGACCAGTCAGTAATATAAATCAGTGAAAGGTCTCTGTCAAGCTCACTCCACCACGCTGGCGCCGCCGGACGATGTGCCATGATCTGTCACCCTAACCACATCGCCTTTCAGCTCTTATTCCGTCCATGACCCAGTCCAACGCGTTCAACGATCCGCTCGAACAAGGCCGCCCGCT
>JANPAR010000252.1:0-17588 GCA_031430015.1 Burkholderiales bacterium | reverse complement strand
CGGCGCTGGTAAACCACGGCCCAAGCAACGCGTAGGTGTCACCCGACTTGCGCCACGACAGCAATTCCTTGCCGCGCGTCGTCATATCCAGGCCCATCGCATAGCCGGCGATGTAGGCACGCGCGTTTTCCTTGGCGATGTTCTTGCCCTGCTTGCCGATGATGATGGCCAGTTCCAACTCATGGTCGTTGCGCCGCTCCGGGTAGAGCAGGCGCACTTCATCACCGAAACCGACCAGACTCGATGTGGCCTTGAGAAACAAACCCCAGTCGGAAATATGCGTGATGGTGGTGCGGCCGTGCTTGATGCCGGGGTCGGCGTTCGACTCTTCAATGTGCTTCACATAGTTGATCGGCGCGTTGACGATCTTGGTCGGGTTGGCGACCGGCGGCAACAACTTCACGCTCGCCAGAGTCACGCGCGGCGCGTTCGCTTTGAGCGTCTGCACCTTGGCCATCACCGCGTCCAGGTTGGCGATGAGCTGGTCGCCGAGCGGCGCCGGGTAGCGCATCGGCGGGATCGCATCGAGCGCGAGGGTGACGTCGATGATCTGATCACCTTCGACCAGGCCAAGCTGGTTGTTGTTGTAGCGGCAGAGTTTCATGTTGGATTCCGGTTTGTTACGGTTTGTTATTTGGGTAGCTGCAACGTGGTTAGCCGCAATTTGACTTCAATCGACCTTCGCACCCGTATCGCGCACGATCTTGCCCCACTTGGCGATTTCGCTTTGCATGAACGCGGCGAGATGTTCAGGCGAGGACTCTGGCGCGTCCGAGCCGATTTGTGCCAGACGCTCGGCGTAGTCGCGCGTCTTTTGCAGCTTGGCCATCTCGGCCGCGAGGCGCTGCACCACCTCGCGCGGCGCACCGGCCGGCGCGTAGAGTGCCGTCCAGGTATTGACTTCGTAGCTCGCGACGGTCTCGCCAATCGTCGGCAATTCAGGTGCAGTGGCCGAGCGCTTTGCGGTGGAAACGCCGAGGGCGCGCACCTTGCCGGCGCGGTAGTGCACCAGCGCATTGGGCGCGGTTTCGAACATCAACTGCACCTGGCCGCCGATCAGATCGGTGAGCGCCGCTGCGCCGCCCTTGTAGGGGACGTGCGTCATTTGCACGCCAGTCATGGTCTTGAACAACTCCGCGCCGAGGTGCGAAATGCCACCGTTGCCGCTCGATGCGTAATTGGCTTTGCCTGGGTTGGCCTTAAGCCACGTGATGAGTTCAGCGACGGTCTTGACCGGCAGGTTCTGATTGACCACCAGCACATTGGGCAGCGTGTGCGCGAGCGCAATCGGCGCGAAGTCCTTGACCGGGTCGTAGGTGAGCTTCGGATACAGCGCGAGGTTGATGCCGCCGCTGGTGCCGATGGTGCCGTAAAACAAGTTGTACCCATCGTTGGGCGACTTCGCCGCCGCTTCCGAGCCGATGTTGCCTGCTGCGCCGGGCTTGTTGTCGACGATGATGGGCTGGCCGATGGCGTCGGCGAGGCGCTGCGCCATCAGGCGTGCGAGCACGTCAGCGGTGCCGCCGGACGGAAACGGCACGATCATCTTTAACGGACGATTCGGCCAGGAGCCTTGTGCCACAAGGGTTTTCGGGGCCATGCCGCTGAGGCCGGCTCCCACCAATGCTTTCGTGATATCGCGTCGTGTGAATTTCTGCATGGGGCCTCCTTCAAGATTCCGTTTCAAGCAGGGCCACCGGATCACCGTACATCGCGGCGGCCTTGATGACTTCGGGATCGCGCAGTGCGGCGAGAAACCCGGTATTGATCAAGCTGCTGCGCCCTTGCGGCGTGACCGCTTCGACGGTCGAATCGAAGGTGATCAAGTCCATATGCACCGGCGGCTCTTCCCAGTCGGGCATCACGCGGCGGATCCACTCCGAGGGTTTGACGAGGTCAATGCCGAAATGCAGCGCGCCCGGGCTGTTGGAGCCGGCCGGATAGATGGTGTGGCGTGGCGCTTTGGGATTGAAGCCGCAGCCCAGTTCAATCAACTTGCCGCCGGTCAGCATGTCGCGCAGGACATCTGCGGCCTCGCCCGTGCCGGTGACTTCGACGATGGTGTCACCCTCGAAGCGGCAGCCGATTTTCTCCGCCCAGGGTTTCTCGAACCCCACCGCCCACTCCGGGTAGATGGTTCCACCCATCGTTACCGGTGCTGCGTTGTCGTTCAGATGCGCGGTGCGGTCCCAGAGGTTGGGCCCGTGGGTCGGCAGGTAGTGCACATAGCAGCCCGGCTCGTCGGCCAGCATGCGCCCGCGCCAGCGGTTGCCCGCGAGCAAATTCCTGCGCATGTCCGCAGTGAAGCCGATGCAAAAATCGCTGCCGCGCGCGTCACGCCATTGCAGGTTAAAAGCCGAATCAGCAGGAAATGCACGCGCGGTGGCGCGAATGATCTCGCCCACCAGCTCGACCGGAAAGCGCGCCTGCGGCGTCTGCAACAAATCCAGATCGCGAAAGTAGGTGATCTTGACCCAGCGCTGGCCGCGTTTGCGTAAGCTTATGTTGAACGGGTCAAGGATGGAACAAAACCAGGTCGAGACCACAAAATCGGCTGCTTCGAGCAGGGGCTTGACGTTGTCCGGCACCGCCTCGATGCGCGTCGAGGTTTCGGTCACCACACGCACCGTCGCGCCGCGCGCCTGCGCGAGGCCGCGCACGGCGTCGATCACGCGCGGGTCAAGCAGCGGATCGGCGAGGATCAATACGTTTTCGCCGGCGCGGATGGCGAACACGCGCGCGAAGTTGTCCGCCGCTGCAAACCACTGCGTAGCCGATGCAATGCGCAGTGCGTCTTGCGGGTGCGCAACGGGCGGCAGGCCGACGTAGTTCACGATGTTGCTCATGGTGTCAGACACGCAACGGCGCGGCGCTCGCGGCTTCGCGGCGGGCCACAGCAATGGCAACGATCATCGCGCTCATTCAACCTTGAGCCACACCACATCGTTCTCCACCTTGACCGGATAGGTCTTGAGCGCGACGGTACAGGGCGCGGCGCTCGCCTCACCGGTGCGGATGTCAAACATGCCTTGATGAAACGGACACTCGATGTGCCCGCTGACAACAAAGCCCTCAGACAAATTCGCGTTGCCGTGGGTGCAGATATCGTGCGTCGCGAAAATCTCGCCCTCGAGGTTGTAGAGGCATACCGGCTCGCCGTTGAAGGTGGCAGGGTAGGTGCCGTCTTCGGGGATGTCGGCCTTGGCGGCCACCTGGGTCCATTCGCTCATGCTGATTTTCCGTGTTGATGTGACGTGGGTGAATGCGGGGCATCGCTGCTGTTTCCGGTAGCGACCAGACCTGCACCCGCCAAATTCTCAATGATACCGAGCAACACACGGCGCGCGGTGGCCACCTCTGCGGCGGTGCTGCCACGCACCGCCAGTTGATTGACGGCAAGCGCATGCGGCACCAGTTGCGCCTTGAGTTTTTTGCCTGCGGCGGTGACGAAGATGTGTTGATTGCGCAAATCGCCGGCGCGCCGCCGCCGCTCGATCAGGCCACGCGCTTCCATTGCGGCGAGTGCCGTGTGCGTGGTCGGCTCCATCACACCCGCCTGGCCGCTCAGTTCGCGCTGCGTGAGGCCATCGTGTTCCCACAGAATGCGCAGAAAGGTCCAGTGGCCGAACGAGACGTCGTGCTGCGCGAGGCGCTCTTGCAGCGCGCGGTTGAGCACGCGTGAGGCGTCCTTGACCAGATGCGCGAGGCGGTCGTTGGGTACTGCCTCACGCCAGTGCCGCAGGATGACTGCGGCGTTGTCACCGCGTTTTGGCATGGCGCTGCGGGCTTTGGCTACAGGCCCCGCTTCCCTCCCGGCAGCGTGCTGGCCGCGCTTGTTCATGGCGCGCGCGCTACGAGCACCGGCGCTACAGGCACCGGCACTTGATGGTGCAAGGTCACCTCGCGCCCGCTGCGCGCGGATTCAAGCATCGCGAGACAGACTTCCAGTGTCGCCATCGACCATGCGCCATCGTGCAGGGGTGCGACGCCGTTGACGACGGCGGCGTAGAGTTCGTCGATCACCTCGACGCGCGGTATCAGCGGCGCGGGCAATTCTTCGACCGTGCGCGCATCATCGCCGTAGACCGTCACCGTGCGCGGGCCGGGCTTGATGTCGCCGCGCTCGCATGAGACCAGCAGATGGCCGAAGTGTTGATGATGCGGCGCGATGGCGGTTGGCGGTGCGTAGTGGGCACCGCCGTAGTTGCGCGCGGCTTTGGCCTGCGCTTCGGCGGCGGCATCTGGTGTGTTGCCGAGTTTTGCGCGCCCGCTCCGGTAGGGCGACGTGTTCGCCAACGCTTTGGGCATGCCCAGTTCACCAATCGCGTCGCACAGCTCGTCGCTGTCGTAGTAGCCGTAGCCGTTGTAGCTGACCGAGGCGAACGACGTGGCCGGCGCACCGCCATCGGACTCGCCGCCATCAGGCACGCCGCCGCCAGACCCGCTGCCACCGAACCCAATCAATGCACTGTACGCGCCCTCGGCAGGCCGCCCGCCCAGCGCGGCGCGCGCAGGGTGCCATGCGCCGCTGTGTGCGCGCACGGTGGTGGCCATGCCGCCGCTCAGCAGGCGCACGATGTCGATCTGGTGCGCGGCCTGGCTGAACAGCACGCCGCCGCCCTGCGCGGTGTCGAGTTCTTCCGGACGGCGCGGGCGGTACATGAAGTCGGTGTAGTACTGCGCGTTAACCATGCGCACAGCGCCCAGTACGCCGCTGGCGATGATGGCGCGCGCGCGCAGGACCGGCGCGTCAAAGCTGTGGCTGTGGCCGACGATGAGATGCACCTTTGCCGCACGCGCGGCGTCGATCATCGCGCGGCATTGTTCGAGCGTGACCGCCATCGGCTTTTCGACCAGCAGGTGTTTGCCGTGGGCGGCGGCGATGCGCACGTGCTCTGCGTGATATTGATGGGGCGTGGCGAGGTAGATCACGTCCACGTTGGGGTCGGCGCACAGGGCGTCGATGCTGCTGTGCGTCGCAGCGTTGAAGTCCTGGCGAAAGCGTGCACAGGCTTCTGCGCGCGGATCGGCCGCGGCCACCAGACGCACGCGTGGGTCGGCGCTGAAGGTGGGCAACATCAAGGTGAAGGCGCGGCCGAGGCCCGCGACGCCGAGACGGATGACGCCCTGCCCTTCGGCGTGCGCGGCCGGTGCGCCCGCCGCCTGGCTATTGGCGTCGCGCGCGGAACTGGCCGCAGGCCGGAGAGCCGCACCAGGAGCGGCTTTGCGAGGTAATGCCGTCATAGGTCAAGCACCAGTTCCCCGCCGCGCGCGCGCGACACGCACACCATGATCTGGTGTGTCTTCTCGTCTTCACCGAGCACCAGATCACGATGCTCAACGTCTCCCGACAGATACGCGGTACGGCACGAACCGCAGGAACCGGCTTCGCATGAACTGGCGACGCGGCAGCCATGTGCGTGCAATGCTTCGAGCGCGCTCTGCTGCGCGTCGACTGCAATCACGCTGCCCGACCTGGCGAGCTTGATGGTGAATGGCTGATTGGCTTCGTACCGAGCGGCATCGCCCACACCAAAGCTCTCGAAGTGAATCGCGCTCGCGGGCCAATGCCCGGTCATGTCGCGCACCGCATCCATCAGGCCGCGCGGGCCGCAGCAGTAGACGTGGGTACCGGCGGCGGGCTTCTCCAGCACCGGCCACAGGTCGTATGCATTGGCCGCATCGCCTTCGTCGTGATGCAGCAGCGCCTTGGTGCCGAGTGCCGTGATTTCGTCGCGGAAGGCGGCGCTGGCAGCATCGCGTGTCAGGTAGTAGAGCTTGAACGGCACCGGCGCGCGCTCCTGTGTGTCTTCACAAGCTTGCAGCGTGCGCACCATGCACAAAATCGGCGTGATACCGATGCCGCCGGCGATGAAGAAGAAGCGCTTGGCGTTGTCTGCCAAGGGGAAGGCGTTGTCGAGCAGTGCGGTGCCCGGCGTTTCCACATTGATCGCATCGCCTTCGCGCAGGTGCGCGTGCATGCTCAGCGAGCCACCGCGTCCGTTGGCCTCGCGCTTGACGGCAATCAGGTAGCGTTGTTGCGCGGCACTGTCCTCCGGAGAATTAACCAGCGAGTATTTGCGCTCCACGCCCGACGGTGTTTGCACGCGCAGATGCGCGCCGGGCGTAAAGGCGGCGAGCGGCGCGCCGGCCGGCTCGCGCAGTTCGAACTCGGCGATGTCTTGCGCCACCGGCGTGCGGCGCGTCACGCGCAGGCGAGTCCAGGTGCGTTGATCCATTTGCGGCAGCTTGCCAACAAGTCGTGAGTTGTGCATAATACTTAGCTCTCTAAGTAGTTGTCCAGCATTTTGTTGCGCCACACTGCGCCACACCACCACAATGGGCCGTTGCGCGGCGTTGCCGCACGTTCTGCACCCAGATACGCGGGAGGTTTCCCTTGCTCACCCCTGAAGAAAACGATTTGCTCTGCCGTGTCGAGCACGGCGCGCCCATGGGCGGCCTGATGCGCCGCCACTGGATTCCCGTGTGCCTCTCCGAAGAAGTGCCGGAGCCGGACGGCGCTCCGGTGAAGGCGCGCATCCTCGGCGAAGACCTGGTGGTGTTCCGCGACACCGAGGGCCGCGTCGGTGTGATGGATGAATACTGCCCGCACCGGCGCGTCTCACTCGTGCTGGGGCGCAATGAAGAGTGCGGCCTGCGCTGCCTTTATCACGGCTGGAAGATGGATGTCGAAGGCAATGTGGTCGAGATGGCGTCCGAGCCGGGCGCGTCGGCGCTGAAAGATAAAGTGAAACACCGCGCCTACCTGGTGCAGGAATGGGGCGGCTGGGTGTGGTCGTATTTGGGCTCACAGCTGGGCGCGCGCGATGCGCATCAACCACCAGCCTTTGCGCCACCACCGTATGCGCCCGCTGCAGACACCACGGTGAGCATCGCCAAGGTCATCATCCCGTGCAACTGGGCGCAAATTCTGGAAGGCGCGATTGACTCGGCGCACAGCTCCAGCCTGCATTCGTCCGACTTCGTGCCCGCGCGCGTCGCGGCGGCCGAAGCCAATGCCAGGCAATGGCTGCGCCCCTCCACCGACAAATCGCCGCGCCTGCAGGTGCAGCACACCTCTTACGGCTTTCGCTACGCGGCGCTGCGCCGCCCGATCACCAGTGCGACGGTGAACGCAACCACCCACGAGTACGTGCGCACGACGATTTTTGTCGCGCCTTTCACGGTGCTGATCCCGCCCAACAATTTGTACAACGTCGCCAACATCAATGTGCCGGTGGACGACACCCACACTGCGTTTTATTTCATCGCCTGGGGAGACGCGGCGAACACGCCGGCCACTGAAGAGTGGCGCAAGTTTTTGGGGCAGCAGGTGGGCATTGATCTGGATGAGCACTACCGGCCCAAACGCAATATCGACAACCGCTTCTGGCAAGACCGCCAGGCGATGAAGGCGGGCAATTTCACCGGCATCAAGGGTTTCCCGAATCAGGACATTGCCATGTGGTTGACCATGGGAACCGGGCCGATTGCCGACCGCAGCAGCGAGCGCCTCGGTGCCAGCGATCAGGCGGTGGTGGAGTTCCGCAAACAGATGGTGGCGGCAGCGCGCGCGTTTGCTGATGGCGCGCCGGCCATCGGCACCGGCGACGCGCGCATTGCGCAAGGCGTATGTTCGTTTCAGGCGGTGATGCCAAAATCGGCCGACTGGCGCAAGATTGAATTTGCGCGCGATCTGGCAAGCGCCGTCAAAGCCGCTTAAGCTGCGCGCTTCGCGCTGCGCCCATATTGTTTAAGGAGGTTCGTTATGCAACGCCGCCAATTTGTCCGCGCTAGCGCCGCCGCTGGCGCATTCGGTGCAGTGGGTACCCTCGCCACATTCGGTGCCGCGCCACGCGCCTTCGCGCAGACCTTCCCCTCGCAACAGATCAAGTTCATCGTGCCCTACTCACCCGGCGGCCTGCCCGATACGGTGGCACGCATCGTCGCCAAAAAGCTTTCCGAGCGCATCGGCCAATCGGTCGTGGTGGAGAACCGGCCCGGCGCCAATGGCGTGGTCGCCGCCAGTGCCGTCACCGGTGCCGCCCCCGACGGTCACACGCTGCTGCTGACCGACGATTCGATGATGACCATCAATCCGCTGCTCTACAAAAGCATTTCGTATGACCCGAAGAAGGATTTCATTCCCACTTCATTGATCGCCACTGCACCGCTGTTCCTCGCCGTGCATCCATCGGTGCCGGCCAATACGTTTGCCGAGCTGGTTGCGTTGATCAAATCCAAACCGGGCGAATTTGCTTATGGCTCCTCCGGCATCGGCAGCACCCATCATTTATGCACCGAAGCCATGAAAGCCGCTCTGGGACTCGATCTGCGGCACATTCCCTACAAAGGCACGGGCCAATCAGTGCCCGCCGTGGTCGGCAATCAGGTAGCGATGGTGTTTTCCGCTTTCCCCTCGCTGACCGGTTTTGTGAAGTCGGGCCAGGTGAAATTGCTGGTCGCCAACACCGCCAAGCGCTCGGCGTTTGCACCCAATGTCACGGCGCTCGGAGAGCTGGTACCGGGCTTTGATTTCGCGCCCAACATCGGCATTTTCGCGCCAGCCAAAACACCGGCCGCCGTGGTCGCACGCATCAGCGATGAAGTCGCCAAGCTGGTCAAGGAAGCCGACGTGATTCAAACCTTCACCACTGCCGGTATCGAAGGCATCGGCGGTGGCCCGGCCGATTACGCCCGCGTGCTCGCGCGCGAGGCGGAACGCGATGCGAATGCGATTCGTACGGCAGGTCTGAAGGCAGAGTAAGTTCAACCACGAAAGCACCATTGATGTCCAGACTCAAACTCACCTTCGGCTGCTGGGACTATGACCGCACGCGCGCCCTGATGGATGGCGCGGTGCAGCCCGACGGTATCGACCTCAATTATCTGAACATGCCGGTGGAAGAAACCTTCTTTCGCATGCTGCGCAATCGCGAGTTCGACATCGCCGAAATGTCGCTGTCGTCGTACACGGTGTCGATGCAAAAGCCGGAGCGCCCGTTTGTCGCGCTGCCAGTGTTCCCGTCGCGCTTCTTTCGCCATTCGTGCATCTATATCAACGCCGCAGCGGGCATCAAGACGCCGAAAGAGTTGATCGGCAAGCGCATTGGCGTCCCCGAATACCAGATGACCGCGCCGGTGTGGATTCGCGGCATTCTCTCGGACCACTACGGCGTGCCGGTCGACAGCATGACCTACATGAGCGGCGGCGAAGAAGAACCGAATCGCGACGAGAAACTCAAGCTCGATCTGCCACCCAACATCAAGCTGGTGCCGATCGGCCCGGGCAAGACGCTCACGAAAATGCTGCACGAAGGCGAGATCGATGCGCTCTACACCGCGCGCATGCCATCGAGCTTCCTGAAAGGCGACGGCAAGGTGGTGCGCCTGTTTCCGAACTACGCCGAAGTCGAGCGTGCCTACTGGCGCGAGACCAAACGCTTCCCGATCATGCACATCGTCGCGATGCGGCGCGAGGTGTATGAAGCGAACCGCTGGATCGCCGGCACGCTGATGAAAGCCTTCGTCGAATCACAGCACCGCACTTACGAAGCGCTGCGCGAAACGGCGGCGCTCAAGACCATGCTGCCCTGGCTTAACGCGCACGTCGATGAAACTGTTGCGGAGATGGGCGACGACTTCTGGCCGTATGGCTTGCACAAAAACGTCGAGACGCTGCAAACATTTTTACGTTATCACCATGAGCAGGGCTTGTCGAAGCGGCTGGTGAAGCCGGAAGAGTTGTTTGCGCCTGAGACCTTGGAGAGTTTCAAAATTTAGGCGGGCATCAGGAGGACGGCGCGGCGGCTGTCGCTCCGGCAACAGCCGCGTCTGTGAGCCGTCGAATCGTCAGCGCACAGCGTTGTTCAAACAGGACGTTAATGCGTTCAACCACAGCGTTGCCGGCAAAGCCGCGCGCGGGATCGGACTGGAGTGCGCGTGCGATGGGCGGAAGTGACTTCGCCAGTTGCAGAATGCGCCGTTTGGCCTGCGCCTTGGCAAGCCCGGCCCCTTCGGCAAACTGGTCCCAGTGACGCGCGTGGACTTCGCTCAATTTGTACTTGCTGCCGATTTTCATCGCCATCTTTGGGGTCAGCGTTGGATACACCGCCGTCGAGAGCAGGTCGTAGAACGGGGCCAATACCGGGTGTCCGCCCGCTGTTCCATCCGCGTACAACAGTGAGAAATTCTTGGCGTGCGCATCGTGATTGCCGATAAGTGCGTTGAAGATCACGCAGTCGAACAGGCGCAGCACCTGCGGCGCGCTCGGGCGGGTGACACGGCGCACCAGCTCGAAGCATTGCGCCAGATCCGGCCCCCCTTCGTTTTGGTATTTCGTTTCTGGCACCACACCTAGTGCCTGGCAGAAATCCTCTTGATGCAGGCGCTGTCTGTGCCCCTGCGCGTCGGCGAGGCGGTCGTAGCGCTCGACCAGCAGGAACGGGCGATTCAGGACGGTGTGAACGCTTGACCGCGCGGGTGTGAGCTGCATAGCCTCGGCCAGCGCCATGCAAAAGCCTTCGTTCATCACGCTATCTTCGACGCCAGGGATGGCGGGCTTGAGGATGTGCGAGCTGGGTGTGCCGTTGCGCGGCAGACCGATTCGCTTGCCATCGGGCTTGTCACCGAACACCACCGGCAGCTTGTCTTGTGCGCCAGCCAATGAAAGCCGCAAGCCGTCTTTGCCGGCGAGCATTGGGCGGCGCGGCAATTCATCCAGGATGGCGGCGGCTTCCGCATTGCTCAGCCATTCAATATCGTCGTCTCGCGCAGGCGCTGGCGGAACCTGCCCTGGTGCCAGAAGCGTCACTGCCCCGGCACATTCGCCACCGAGCCGGTCCAACAGCGCAAAGTCGTTTTGGTTTGACACTTGGAACTGCTGCGCGAGCAGACGGCGCATGTGCCCCTCCGGCAGCAGACCGGCAAAGAAGGAGCGGCTTTGGTGATCGTCGAACGGTTCCGCTTGCAAGGGCAGCGCGGCGGACAGCGCCACGGCGGCCGGCTCCGCCAGCCAGCCGGGGCCGTAGCGAAAATTCAACCGTCCTGCTGCCAGTGCCAAGGTGCCAATCCGCTTGGCGAACAGCCAGACTTCCAATTCATCCGCCATGCGCGTCGCCCTTGCGTGTGCCGTTGGCGGCAACGGATGATGAGTCTGACTGGGAGCCGGCGGGGGATCCCATCAGTGAGTCTATAGGCAGGCCGCTCAGCTTGATTTCCCCACCCAGCGCATCAATCACCCGCAAGACATTTTCAAGCCGCAAAGTCGGCTTGCCCGCTTCAAGTTCAACAATGAAACGCACACCAACCCCCGCTGCCAGAGCCAACTGTGGTTGCGTCAACCCGAGCTGCTTGCGGGCGAGTCGAAGTGCGGTGCCGAGTTGCTGAGGTGATCGAATGGATTTCATGGTTACAGTTAATTCCCGTTCGGGAAATTATGTACCAGAATCCGAAGCGATGCAACGCGCATTTCCCGATCGGGAATATTTTTCTCTTTAGAACAAGAGCTTTAAGAAAATGTCCTGATCGGGAAATTATCGCTGCGCCAGTTGGACGACAAGTGCTTGGCGAAGACACCCGATGGATATCAATTTGTCATTTTTTTATCATTCATTTCAGCCTTGAGGAGTGATCTCCATGTCTTCCGTCACGGTGATCGAGCTCTGGGCGTTCGCTGTCCCGGCAGCATGACCCCGGGAGGGCCGCGAGTGATTGCCGCTGATGATGGTGTGGTCAGCAGACGGCGGAATACCCGCCAATCGAATCCTCGCATTCGCACCAACGCTAGAATCAGCGACTAACACAACCCTAGGAGCGTTACCGTGGCAGTGATCAACCGCATCGCAAATCAAGCCACAGTAGTGGCCCGTCTGCGCGACCAATGAATAACAGCGCTTTGTTCGGTCCGGATGAAGGCTGGTCCCTCGAGCCAGTCGCGGCGTGGCTCTATACCGCGGGACGGCGCCTGCGTGAGGCCACAGCGTTGATCGAAGGTCTGGGCGCGCAACTTGACGCTGCCGGTGCGCAAGTTGACCGCCTCGCCTTGATGAGTAAAACCCTGCACCCGCAACTGGCGGGCTGGAGTGTGTTCTGGAGCCGCAAAAACGGGATACGCCGCGACAACATCGAACACGGCGCAACCGGCAATGACTCCTACATCGGCAGTCCGATTCAACACGTACACGAGCGCGTGGAAGCAGTGCGCCTGCGCGTGGCGGCCGAGCCTGCCGATGGTGAACATGCGCTGGTGCGGGATCTGCGCAAAGAGGGCATCACCGATTATTTTGCACTGCCGATGATCTCGAGCGCCGGCACGGTCAACGCCATGACCGTGGCGACCAGCGCCGCGGATGGCTTTACCAACGCCGATGTAGAACGCTTCAAAGCGCTCTCGAATCTGCTGGCACCGCTGGTGGAAATCATTGCCGTGCGCCGCTCGACCCTGGGCCTGTTGAACACCTTTGTCGGCCCGCGCATCAGCGAGCGCATCATTCACGGCCAGGTCAAGCGCGGTGACGGCGACCGCATCGATGCCGCGTTCTGGTACTCGGACCTGCGCGGCTTCACCCACCTGTCTGAAACGCTGCCAACAGCAGAGCTGCTGTCCTTGCTCAACGATTACTTCGAATACTGCGCGGTGGCCGCAGCATCGCGCGGTGGCGAGATTCTGCAATTCATCGGCGATGCAATCCTCATCGTGTTCGAAATCGGCGCGGCCGGTGATCGGGCAGCCATATGCGAGGCGGCTCTTGAAGCGGCGCGCGATGCCTTCAATTCCATCGCCGTGATCAACCATCGGCGCCGACGCTCTGGCCAGGCGGTGATCGAATTTGGCCTCGGTCTGCATGTGGGCACCGTGACCCACGCCAATGTGGGCTCGCGCGACCGTCTGGCGTTCAACGTGGTCGGCCCGGCAGTCAACATGACCGCGCGCATTCAATCGATGACCAAAGAATTGGGCGAACCGCTGTTGCTATCTGCGGACTTTGCCGGCCAGGTGAAGGCACGCCTGAGAAGCGTGGGCCGCCATGATTTGCGCGGTGTCGCCGGTGCGCAGGAGTTGTTCAGCCCGTCTGACTAGAACGGCCGGAAATATGGGGATCGGCCGCCCACCGTATGTGCGCAGTCGCACGGATTCATCGGCCTTTTCCGGAGATGATTGCGAAATGGTCCGGGCAGTGCCGGATTCCCCTCAACCATCGCGGACCAGTTCCACTTCCTGTGCATGTTTAAACATCAAAGCATGCGCGCGCGTTCCTGGCGCGCCCAGACGCTCCCTTGGCTGCTGCTTGCGCTTTTTCTGCCCGGTGTGGCCTATGCCGCGTCGCCCGCCGAATCCGCCACCGCCCTGCAGAGCAAATTCCGGAGCGTCATGCGTGGGGCCGTCAGAAATCCGTTCCAACGCCCGTTGTATCTTGAATCCACCGAATTGCCCAACGCATTGGCCGGGGACATCTACGCGTTGATGGATTACCCGTTTTCCGCGACGCAGGCGACGTTTGGCAATCCGGCAAACTGGTGCGACGTCCTCATCCTGCACATCAACACCAAGCACTGCCGGTCTTTGCAAACCGCGAATGGCGCCGTACTTGCCATGCGTATCGGGAGCAAGCAACCTGAAGCCATCGACAAGGCCCACCTGATGACCTTCGATTTTCGTGCGTCCGCCCCCGGGTCTGAGTATTTGGAAGTCGAATTGCGTGCGGACATCGGACCCTTGGCCACCCGTAACTACCAGATTCGTCTGGAAGCTGCGCCCGCCCAGGGCGGCAAGACGCTTCTGCATCTCCGATATGCCTATGAAGTCGGGGTCATGGGACGTCTGGCGATGCAGGCTTACCTGGCTACCCTGGGCCGCGGCAAAGTCGGTTTCACCATCGCCGGTGCCCCGGTGGATGGTGAGGACACCTTCATCGCCGGTGTACGCGGCGTGGTAGAGCGCAATACGATGCGCTACTACCTGGCGATCGATGCCTATCTGGGCGCGCTTTCGGTACCAGCCGGGGAGCAGTTCGAGCAGCGAATTGACCGCTGGTTTAGTGGAACCGAACAATTTCCCCGGCAGTTACACGAAATCGATCGAGTGGCCTATCTGGCAATGAAGCGCGACGAAAACCGGCGACAACAAGAGTCCCGCTAGACGGCCTCACAGATTGCGAATCCGGATGCGGCTGATCATCATCGAGCCCGACAGCGCGAAGATCAGTACCAGGGGATGCAGTGTGAACCCGGCCTGCGTCACCGCACCGAACCTTAGTTGCTCCTGCAGCGCGTCCATGGAGCCGGCGGGCGCCAGCAGGGCAACGGCGAGCAGCGACGTGGGGATCGGCGTACCGTCGAAATTCTTGACCTTGTCGCTGCCTTCGGACGGTGATTGCGGTGCATTGCTGGCGGCGAAATCACCGTCCGCATCCGCTCCAACTGGCGGGCGAATCAACCTGCTAGGGTGCCGCGACCACACCGGAGCCCAACAGCTCGTCGATGCGCGCGGCGGAATAGCCCAACGTATCAGCAAGAACGACGCGGGTATCTTCGCCGGCGCGGTACGGTGCAGGGCCGCGCGCGGGCACCGGCTCCGCATCGACGTGAAACGGCGCTGCGGTAACCCGTACCGAACCGCGAGTGGGATGCGCGACCGTGTTGAACGCCTCGCGCTCGGCCATGTGCGGGTGCGCCATCGCTTCCTCGATCGTGAGCACCGGCGCGCAGGGAATGCGCGCGGCGGTCAGTGCCGTGATGGCAGCGTCGACCGACTCAAATCCATCGAGCCAGTCACAAATGAGCTGATGCAACTCGGGCCAGTGCGCGCGCCGGCCTGCCGGAGTGGCAAAGCGTTCACCGCGCGCCGGGCTGTCCTGCGCCATTGCCGCAAGCATGCGCTCCCACGTCGGGCCGGAGCCGATGAATTGTGCAGCGATTCGGCGCCCCTTGATGGTGTGGATCACCATGCCAACGCGCGGCCCCTTGATCACCGGCGCATGGTTGAGCGCGGCCGCGATGCCGAGGTCTTCCGCACCCCAGAGCGACTGCAGCATCGGCACATCAAGGTAGGCACCGGCGCCGGTGCGCTCGCGCCGCAGCACGGCAGCGAGCACCAGGCCGAAGGCATGCACGCCAGCCAGCGCATCGGCCGATTGCAGGTAGGCCACGCGCGCGTTCGGGTCGCCCTGGCGATCAAGGTCCATCGCGCCGGACGCGGCGTTGACCAGATGCGCAAACGCGGGGCGGTCACGCAAGGGTCCAGTCTGCCCGTAGCCGGAAATGGAGCAGTAGACGATGTCCGGTTTGACTGCCGCAACGGCCGCGTAGTCCAGCCCGTGCCGCGCCATGACGCCGGGCACGAAGTTCTCGATCACCACGTCGGCCTTGCGCGCAAGGTCGAGCGCCACTTCACGTGCTTGCGGGTGCGCGAGGTCAATGGCCACACTCTCCTTGCCGGCATTGAAGCGGACAAAGTAGGTGCTCTGGTCGGTGCGGCCCGCTTCTAGCTGGTGGTAGAAACCACGCGTGTCGTCGCCATCACCCGGGCGCTCGACCTTGATGATGCGCGCACCCAGATCAGCCATCAGCCGCGTGCAATAGGGCCCCGCGAGTACGCGGGTGAAATCGAGTACGGTGAGTCCTTCGAGCAGCGGTGATGTCATGTGGTGATCAACTTAGCCCAGATGCTTGCCAAAAAAGCGGAAAGCGCGATCCCAGGCAATCTGCGCCCACGCCGGGTCGTATTGCGTAATCGGCAGGCGGCGCGGGCCCATCGCCGTTTCGTTGGCAAAGCCGTGCTGCGCCAGATAACGGTGGCCTTCGTAGGCCACCCCGGCGGCACGCAACTTTTCTTCCAGCGGCGCCACGGTATCGATCGGAAACGCGCCATCCTGGGTGGCCCAGTGCGCCATCATCGGCGCCTTGATCTTCGAGGCATCAACGAATTCAAGCGGCGGCAGGCCGTACCAGGGCACGCCGGCATCCGCCTCGGGCACCATCGTGAGCGCCAGCACGGTGAGGGCACCGCCCATGCAAAAACCGGTGACGCCGACCTTGCCGCTGCGCGCTTTCAAATACTGGACCGCGCCGCGGATGTCCTGCGAGGCCGCGTCACCGAAATTCAGTGCAGACATCAAGTGATGCGCTTCCTCGGCTTCAATGGTCGACTTGCCACGATACAGGTCAGGCACCAGCGCGAAGTACCCCGCTGCCGCAACGCGGTCAGCCACGCCGCGAATCTGGTCGTTCATGCCCCACCACTCCTGAATCACGACGATGGCAGGCGCACCAGCCGTCACCGCCGGTTCGGCCAGATAGCCCTGGACTGGCTGCCCATCCGGGCGCGAGAAAGTGATCGTGGTTCCCATGCGCAGGTCTCCTGATTGACGCCGACTCGGCGGACGACAATGGTAATCGTCTTCGCCGCATCGGGCAGGATGCCTGTGCAGGGATTTTGGGGTTCAGGGTTAACCCGCGTTAAGCGGCCGGGATTTCAAGCAGCCCAAGGCACGGTGCCAGTGCATCCGAAACGACTGCCCGTCAAGTATCGCAAAATGCGATGCTATTGATCCATGCGTCTGATCAGCAATAAAGCGTTGCGTGACTCTGCCGGCATTCATCCGCCAGCGCAAGCACCGCTTCAAGGCTGGCGGCGCGTGATCGAAAAGAGCCAATTTCACAATTTCGCGGATTTAAAGCAGGCGTTCAATTCAGTCGACAAAGTGGGAGATTTATTTGTGTTCAACGTCGCCGGCAACCATTACAGGCTGATCGCCGCGATTCATTTCAACACGCAAATTTTATATGTCCGCTCGGTGATGACGCATGCCGAGTATGACAAGCAGGGACCATGATGGGTGCTTTGGATATCGATGCGGTCACCAGCTACTACAAGGCTCTTGCGCGGCTGGTGCCGCTCAAGGCGATCACCAGCGAAGCGGAGTATCGCAAGGCCGTTTCAGCGCTGGAGCAATTGCTTGATGCGGGAGGCGCCAACGAACGGCACTCACTGGCAGGTTTGGTCGAAGCGCTCGGTGAATTGATTGAAAGCTACGAGGCGCGCGCGCATCCGATGCCGGACGGCACGCCGCGCGATGCGCTGGAATTTTTGATGGCGCAGCATGGATTGAAGCAAACAGACATGGCGGAGATTGCCGGTCAGGGCACGCTGAGCGCGATTCTTGCCGGCAAGCGCGGCATCAGCAAACAGCTTGCGAGCAAGTTGGCGGAGCGGTTTGGGGTTTCGACTGCGGTGTTTGTTTAAACCAATTTCAAAGATTTCAAATGGATCAAGGTCTCGCCTGGTTAGAGGCCCACTGAACGCTCTCCCGCACCAGCACATTTTCGTCATCGGCACGGCCCTGCAAGCCTTGGTGGATGCGGGTTTTGGCGGCATCGGCCTCAAGATTGGCTCCTGAAGCGACTCTCAAGGCATTGCCTCGGCAACCCCCTACCACCAATGATTTCAGAGCATTGACGCCCGGAACCGGTTCGCACCAAGGGTTTCCTGGGTACGTGGTGAATTGCACTAAATCCCAATACGGGACTATACTTTCGCGATGCGCGTGTTTTCTCTTTCAACCCTGAAGGCGTATTGGGAAACCCAT
>JANPAR010000251.1:0-9634 GCA_031430015.1 Burkholderiales bacterium | reverse complement strand
CGTGGATCATGCGGCCGTCGGCGCGCACGTAACCGTTCTTGGCAAACATGTCGTTGATCTTGGTTTTCTTCAACTGCGCCATTACGGCGTCCGCGTTGTCAGTGCCGGCGGCGGCCACCGCCTTGAGATACGTAAGCGTTGATGAATACACCCCTGCCTGCACCATGGTCGGCATCTTCTTCATCTTGTCGAAATAACGGCGGCCGAACTTGCGCGTCTCGTCGTTCAGGTCCCAGTACCAGCCGTCGGTGAGGAACATGCCCTGGGTGGTCGGAAGGCCGAGAGAATGGATGTCGGTGATGAACACCAGGAGGCCGGCGAGCTTCTGGTTCTTGGTGATGCCGAACTCATTGGCCGCCTTGATCGAGTTGATGGTGTCGCCACCGGCGTTGGCGAGGCCGACAATCTGCGCCTTCGATGCCTGCGCCTGCAGCAGGAACGACGAGAAGTCGGCAGCGTTAAGCGGGTGGCGCACCGCGCCTGCCACCGTGCCGCCACCTGCTTTGACCACGTTGGCAGTGTCGGACTCGAGCGAATGGCCGAAGGCATAGTCAGCCGTCAGGAAGAACCAGCTCTTGCCGCCCTGCTTGACGATCGCATTGCCGGTGCCGTTGGCGAGCGCGTAGGTGTCATACGCGTAATGCACCGTGTACGGATTGCAGTCTTCGTTGGTGAGGCGCGTGCTGGCAGCCCCCACGTCCATCAGGATGCGCTTTTTCTCGCCAGCCACTTTGGTGACCGCAATGCCGACTGCCGAATTGAGTGCATCGGTGATCATGTCGACGCCTTGCTGGTCAAACCATTCACGCGCTTTTTGGGCACCGACGTCGGCCTTATTCTGGTGGTCGGCGCCGATGATCTCGATGTTCTTGCCGAGCACCTTGCCACCGAAGTCGGCCACGGCCATCTTCGCCGCTTCAACCGAGCCCTGGCCGCCGAGGTCGGAATACAAACCTGACATGTCGGTCAACACCCCGACCTTGACGACGTCGCCGGAAATGGCGCCTGGTTTGGCCTGCTGGGCAACCGCCGCAGTCGCCGCCAAGAGAGCTGCGCTGACTGCCAATGCAATTAGTGTCTTTTGTTTCATTGTTGTCTCCTCAATTAAAAAATTACACGCCCAGGTACTCGTGCAGCATGTCCATCTTGGCTGTCAGCTCTGCGCTGGCAAACCCTTCGACGATCTTGCCGTGCTCCATCACGTAAAACCGGTCGGCGAGCGGCGCCGCAAACCGGAAATTCTGTTCCACCATGACAATCGTGTAACCCTTGGCCTTGAGCATGCGGATCATGCGCGCCAGCGCCTGTACGATCACCGGCGCCAGGCCTTCGGAGATCTCGTCAAGCAACAACAGGCTGGCGCCGGTGCGCAGGATGCGCGCCACCGCCAGCATTTGCTGCTCCCCTCCCGACAGACGCGTGCCCTGCGAATCGCGCCGCTCCTTGAGATTGGGAAACATCTCATAGATTTCCGATACCGACATGCCGGTCGCACCGTTGCCGCCGACGACCGGCGGCAACAGCAAGTTTTCCTCGCACGACAGGCTGGCAAAAATGCCGCGCTCTTCCGGGCAATAGCCGAGCCCCAGGTGCGCAATCTTGTGGGTCGACAGGGAAATTGCTTCGACGCCGTTGATCTTGATCGAGCCGCTGCGCGAGCCGGTGAGGCCGAGGATCGCGCGCAGCGTGGTGGTGCGGCCGGCGCCGTTGCGCCCCAGCAGCGTGACCACCTCGCCCTTGTTCACCGTGAAATCGACCCCGTGCAGGATGTGCGACTCGCCGTAGTGGGCGTGCAGGTTGGCAACTTCCAGAAGCGCTTTAGCCATGCGCCTTTGCCTCCCCCGCGCCTTCCGCGGCACCTTCAAGCTCGGCCTCGACCGTACCCATGTAGGCTTCTTTGACCAGCGGATTGTTCGACACCTCGGCATACGGCCCTTCGGCCAGCACCGCGCCGCGCTGCAGCACCGTGATGGTATCGGCGATGGTCGAGACCACGTTCATGTTGTGCTCGACCATCAGGATGGTGCGGTTCGCCGACACCTTCTTGATCAGGCTGGTGACGCGGCCCACGTCCTCATGGCCCATGCCCTGGGTCGGCTCATCGAGCAGCATCAGTTCGGGGTCCATCGCCAGGGTGGTGGCGATTTCGAGCGCGCGCTTGCGGCCATAGGGCAGGTCCACCGTGACGCTGTCGGCGAAGCTGCGCAGGTCGACTTCTTCGAGCAGCGCCATCGCACGTTCATTCAAACCATCGAGCGAGCGCTCGGATTTCCAGAAATGGAAGGACACGCCAGTCTTGCGCTGCAGGCCGATGCGCACATTCTCAAGCACGGTGAGGTGCGGAAACACGGCCGAAATCTGGAACGAGCGGATGATGCCGCGGCGGGCAATCTGCGCCGGCTTCTCGGCGGTGATGTCGGTACCGTTGAACAGGATCTGTCCCGATGTCGGGGCGAGGAATTTGGTGAGCAGGTTGAACACCGTCGTCTTGCCCGCGCCGTTCGGACCGATCAGGGCGTGGATTTGCCCGCGCGTCACCGACAAGCTCACGTCATTGACCGCGACAAAGCCTTTAAACTCTTTGACCAGATGGCGCGTTTCGAGAATGACGTCGGGCATGCCGCCATTTTATTCCAGTGTTGTGCAGGGAGCGATGCCGATAAGATGCAGGCTCACTGTCTCGCGCAAGACTCCATCCAGATGCCAAGTACCACCGATGCGGGCAGCACGCCCGCCGGCACGATCAGCGCCACCCTCGCCCGCTTTTGCACGCAGACGCGCTGGCAGGATGTCCCGGCCATCGTGCAGCACGAAGCGAAGCGCGCACTGGTCAATTTTTTTGCTACCGCGCTCGCGGGCAGCCGCGATCTCGCGCTTGACGCAGCAGTTGCGGTGTTTGCACGCTTGCGCTCAGGCGACGGCTGCCATCTCATTGGGCGCGCGGGCGATCGCGGGCGCACCGACATGCTGCACGCAGCCTCGCTCAATGCCATGGCCGGCAATGTGCACGACTATGACGACACCCACCTGCCGACCATCATTCACCCGACCGCGCCGGTCGCACCCGCACTGTTCGCGCTGGCGCAAACGCGGGCGGTGTCAGGGGCGGACTTGCTACTCGCCTTCGTTCTTGGTGTGGAAGTCGAATGCCGTCTCGGCAATGCGATTTCACCAGGGCACTATCAACGCGGCTGGCACATCACCTCCACCTGCGGCGTATTTGGCGCGGCGGCGGCGTGCGCGCGCCTGTTGAAGCTCGATGCCACGCAGACCCTGTGGGCGCTGGGCAATGCGTCGGCGCAGGCTGGCGGATTGGTAGAGACACTCGGCACGATGGCCAAGAGCATTGGAGTGGGTAACGCGGCATCGAACGGCCTGCTCTCGGCCCTGCTCGCAGCGCAGGGGTTTTCCGGGCCTGCGCAACCCATCGAAGGGGTGCGCGGTTTTTTGCGCGTGACGGGCGATGCGCCTGATTTTGCATCTGTTGTTGAAGGACTGGGTGAACGATGGGAACTCTCGAACAATACCTACAAGCCCTATCCCTGCGGTGTGGTGCTCAACCCGGTGATCGAGGCATGTCTGGCGTTGCATGGCACGCTAGGGTCGGAGGGTGAGACTGCGGGTAAAGCTGTGGCGGGAGCGGCTCCGGCAGCAGGTGTATCGCCGGCAGTGGCACGCATGCAAGTGCTCGATCAAGTGCAGCGCATCGAACTGACCGGCCACCCGCTTCTGCGCGAACGCACCGACCGGCCTGGTGTGCAAAGCGGGCGTGCTTCGCAAGTGAGCGCGCAGCATGCGGTCGCGGTCAGCCTGCTGCTGGGCCGTGCCGGGCTGGACGAATTTTCCGATGCGTGCGTGGCCAATGCGGCGCTGTGTGCGCTCGGCAGCAAACTCGTATTCATCGACGATGGCAGTTGCAGCGTCGAATCGGCCACATTGACCTTGCGGTTGCACGGCGGGCGAAGCATGCAACACCATGTTGCCGCAGCTAAAGGAAGCCTCGCCGCGCCGCTCACCGATGCCGATCTCGCGAAGAAAATGCACACGCTGGCAGTATGGAGCCAAAGCGGCTGCGCGCCCGCCCCCTTGCTCGATGCCCTGTGGACTCTGGACCATTGCGCCGATGCCGGCGCGATCATGCCCCTGGCTGCGGGGCATGCCTGAACGGGCGTGCAACAATCAGAAATCCGGAAATACCCGGTAGATTGGCTCTGGAAGCCATTCTACCGGGCATGGATGACTGTGCTTTCTGAATCTGCGAGAGCTTGCCGGGTCGCCGGAGTTGCCGTGTTTGCGGATCCGGCACGTGCAGCGCGACTACTCAGCCCGGATTGACCGGCACGAAAATTTTCGCGTTGTCGCGCTGGACCAGCAGAGCAACATTGCGACCACTGCCTTTTTCGATTTTGGCCGCTGCGCTGCGCAGGTCATCCACTGTACGTACCGGCGCGCCATTGACCGACAGGATCACGTCACCCGGTTCAATACCCGCGCGTGCCGCCGGCCCGCTGGCCGCCTCGACGACGACGCCGATTTTCACCCCGGCCTCGCGCGCCTCTTCTGCGTCGAGCGGCCGTACTGCCAGGCCCAACCGGCCCTGGTCGGCGCCGGCGGGCTCATTGGCCGCCGTCTTCGGATCCTTCAATTCGTCAACCACCACATCAAGCGTTTTGCTTCCGCCCCTGCGTACGATGTCGACGCGCGCGGCGCGGCCTGGCTTGGCATCGGTCACCAACACTGGCAGGTCGGCCGAATGGTCGACGGCCTTGCCGCCGAAGGCGACGATCACGTCACCGGGTTCGATGCCCGCGCGGTCGGCTGGTCCACCCTTTTCGACCGAGCTCACCAGCGCGCCGCGCGGCGATTTAAGGCCGAATGATTCGGCCAGATCCTGATTCAGTTCCTGCACCACCACGCCCAGACGGCCGCGCGTCACCTTGCCGGTAGCAACCAGTTGATCGCGCACCTTTGCCGCGACGTCGATCGGAATGGCAAAAGAAATACCCTGATAGCCGCCACTGGCCGAATAGATCTGAGAATTGATGCCGATCACTTCGCCCCTGAGGTTGAACAGCGGGCCGCCCGAGTTGCCGGGGTTCACCGCCACGTCGGTCTGCAGGAAGGGCACGTAGCTGTCACCAGAGAGCGACCGCGATTTGGCGCTCACGATGCCTGAGGTCGCGGTATTCTCGAATCCGAACGGCGAACCGATCGCGAGCACCCACTCACCAACGCTGACATCGGCGGGGTTGCCAAGACGCACTGCCGGCAGGTTGCGCGCATCGATCTTCAGTACCGCCACGTCGGAGCGGCGATCTGATCCAACCACCCTGGCCTTGAATTCACGCCGGTCCGTCAGCTTGACAGTCACTTCGGTGGCGCCGTCGACTACGTGGGCGTTGGTCAGTATCGTGCCATCGGCCGAGACGATGAAACCGGAACCCTGACCGCGCACCTGGCGGGGCGTCTGCCCCTGAGCTTGCGGCTGTCGCGGCAGGACCGGACCGAAGCGGCGGAAAAATTCGGCCAGCGGGTCGCTGTCGGCGGCGTCCTCGTTGCGGGCTGCTGTCTTGCCGGTCACGGCAATATTCACCACGGCCGGGCCATAGGCGCGCACGATCGAAGCGAAGTCGGGATAGGCCGCCAAGGCGGCGGCGTTGCTGGCAGGCGCGGCGGCGAGCGGCTGTGCTTGGGGCGCTGCGTTCGCGTGCGACTCGGCAGGCGCCCAGAGGTGGACACCAACGCCGGCCATGAGCGCGAAAGCAGCGGCTAGCGCGCTGCGTTTAAAAGTGACATGGGTCATGGGATTGTTCTCCTGGTGAAATTGGATCAGCACGCGGTGAGACCGCATGCCCGAAGAATGTGTTCCCGTCTGCCGGCTATTTCAACCTCGCGCAGGCAGCAAAATTGTGACCACTTGTTTCAGCGGTGGTGCCGCGGAACTTGCATCACGATGGAACGCTCGAAGCGCATTGGCGCGCGCCTGGTGCTCCGGATCCTTGGTGCCGGTTTGCTGGCGGCGGGCGGGCATGGGCAGCGCCTGCACCCAGCGGCGCACGCCGAAGCTTCAATCGCTCACCGATTGCGGATATGAATCAACCGCGACAGGCCAAACAGGTTAACCGTGCGGATCGATTCAATCTGCCAGCCGTGATCCAGAATCTGCTCTTGCAGGCTGAAGTCTGAGCGAAAGCCGATGCGTGCCGCCAATGGTCGCACCAGACGTTCCAGCAGCAGCCAGGGCGCGCCAGCCCGGCTCTAGCGCCGTGGGGTTCTCGCGGCACACCGCTTGTGCCAGTGCGCGGCGGCCGGGTTCGAGGACCGCGCCAAACACCCAGTCATAGAGCGGCGCGTAGCGTCGATAAGTGTCGACGACGTCGCCGGCGGTAAACCCATGCGCGGGTTCGGCACTGGCCGGCGCATGCCTGCTGTGGCGGGACTCTCTGTCAAGCGGCTGCGCAGCAGCCTGCTCGTGGCGCGTGGTCGGCGTGTCTCTCATGTCCAGTGAAAGGGGTTGGTGGAACGCGAAATCTTATCTCAGGCCGCGATGCCCGCCCTCGCCGGGACACGCACCGGGACATGCCGCCTACGCAAAGGCTTACAACACCACCGTCTGCGCTTGGCCAGGTGTCCGCTCGGCGATCACGCCGATGCGCGACACCGTTTCGCCGGCCGCGGAAAGGTGCGCCATGGCCCGCGTGGCATCGGCCGCAGCGACCACCACCACCATGCCAATGCCGCAGTTGAAGACACGATGCATTTCGGCATCAGCCACCTGGCCATGTTGTTGCAGCCAGGTGAACAGCGGCGGCATCACCCAGGCGTCGCGTTGCAAAACGGCTGTCAGGTTGTCCTGCAATACGCGCGGCACGTTTTCAACCAGGCCGCCGCCGGTGATGTGCGCCATACCCTTGACGGTGATCGATTGCATCAGCGCCAGCAGTGGCTTGACGTAAATGCGCGTCGGCGCCATCAGTACATCGCGCAGCACGCGCCCCTGTGCATCGGGGAAATGCCCGGTGTTGAAATCGAGGCCGCCGCCCTGGTTGCCTGACGAGGCTGACGCGGCCGCCGCACGCTCGATGATTTTGCGCACCAGCGAGTAGCCATTCGAATGCGCGCCGCTTGAAGCCAGGCCGAGCACCACATCGCCCGGCACGATCGATTTGCCGTCGATGATTTTTGATTTCTCGACCGCGCCCACCGCAAACCCGGCGAGGTCATACTCCCCGTCCGGATACATGCCCGGCATTTCCGCCGTCTCGCCGCCGATCAGGGCGCAGCCGGCCTGCTCGCAGCCCTGGGCGATGCCGCCGACCACCTGCGCGGCGGCATCCACATCGAGCTTGCCGCAGGCGAAGTAATCGAGAAAGAACAACGGCTCGGCACCCTGCACCAGAATGTCGTTGACACTCATCGCCACCAGATCGATGCCGACGGTGTCGTGCTTGTTCAGGTGAAATGCGAGCTTGAGCTTGGTGCCGACACCGTCGGTGCCCGACACCAGCACCGGCTCTTTGTAGCGTTTGGGCACTTCAAACAGCGCGCCGAAGCCGCCGATGCCGGCCAGCACGCCTTCACGCATGGTTTTTTTGGCGAGTGGCTTGATGCGTTCGACCAGTGCGTCACCGGCGTCGATATCGACACCGGCGTCGCGGTAGCTCAGAGAGGCGGAAGTGGCAGGAGCAGCGGGCTGAGTCATGAGGCAGACGGGTAAAATCAGAGGCTAACGTGCGATTTTAACCGGCCCCGCCGCCCCAAAAACATGCTTGCCAACTCCGATCGCGCGCAAATGCTGCTCTGGGCCGCCGTCGCACTGGCACTGTTGTGGGCGCTGTATTTACTTGGGCCGGTGCTGACGCCATTTCTGGCCGGCGCCATGCTCGCTTACATACTGAATCCCGGCGTCGATTGGCTGTGCCGCCACCGCGTGTTACCTGGTATCAACTGGCCGCGCAGCCTCGCCGCCGTCGCGGTCATCGTGCTGGTAGTGCTCGCCGGGATTGCGCTGGTGCTGGTGCTGGTGCCGCTGTTCACCAAGCAGGCCAACGAGTTGTCCCAGCGTGTGCCGGCGTTTCTGACCCATCTCAATGCACAGCTCGCGCCCAAGTTGCAGGAGTGGTTTGGCGTAACCTTGCATCTCGATGCGCAATCGATCAAGCAGTTTTTGTCGGAGCATTGGCAGAGCGCCGAAGGCATCATCCCGAAGGTGCTGGCGTCACTCAAACTCGGCGGTCTCGCGTTGGCCGGATTGCTTGGCACCCTGCTGCTGATTCCGCTCGTGCTGTTCTATTTGCTGGTCGAGTGGAATGGCATGATCGAGCGCATGGACCACTTCGTGCCGCGCCGCTACAGCAAGGAAGTGCGCTCGATTGCGCGTGATATCGATCTGGTGCTGGCTGAGTTTTTGCGCGGTCAATTGGCGGTGATGGGCTTGCTCGCCGCGTTCTACTCGATTGGCCTGTGGCTCGGCGGGCTGGAGTTTGCGCTGCCGATTGGCATCATCACCGGCTTGCTGGTGTTCGTGCCTTATCTCGGATTTGCCACCGGATTGATGCTTGCCTTGATGGTCGCGCTGTTGCAGTTTGACGGTGCCCAGGGGTTGGTGATTGTGGCGGTGGTGTTTGGCCTCGGGCAGATTTTGGAGGGTTTCTTTCTCACACCCAAAATTGTCGGCAAGCGCATTGGCCTGCATCCGCTCGCGGTGGTGTTTGCCCTGCTCGCATTTGGCCAGGTGTTTGGCTTCTTCGGCGTGTTGCTCGCGCTGCCGGCCTCGGCAGTGTTGCTGGTGGCGTTGCGGCGCGTGAACACCGCGTATTTGACGAGCAGCTTTTACCAGAGCGCGAAATAAGTGGCCCAGTTGCTGTTGGCACTCGCCGCGCCGCCCGCGCCGGCCTTCGACAATTTTGTCATCGGCCGCAACGCCGCTCTGGTGGCGGCTCTCAGGGCATTTGCCCACGGCGCACCGGATCGTTGCGTGTATTTATGGGGCGCGCCTGGCAGTGGCCGCAGCCACTTGCTGGCCGCATGGCAGACAGCGTGTACAGACGCTGGCGCGCAGGACGCCACCATGCATGACGACGTCGATCAACTCGATGACGTGGCGCAGACCGCCTTGTTCAACCGCATCAACGCCGCCCGCGACGGGCAAGGCCACGTGTTGATGGCGGGCAACGCCGCGCCGGCGCAATTGACGCTGCGCGACGATCTCAAAAGCCGCATTGCCTGGGGGCTGTCGTTCGAAGTGCTGCCGCTCACCGATGCCGAGCGCGAGTCCGCCGTGCAGGGGCAGGCACAGGCGCGCGGCATGACGCTGGGCAACGAGGTCATCGCCTACATCATGACCCACGTGCGGCGCGACATGGCAACACTGAGCGGCATCGTCGCGGCGCTCGATGCGTTTTCGCTTGAACACAAGCGCCCGGTCACCCTGCCCCTCGTGCGTGAGCTGCTGGCACAAACGCGCGATCTCGATCTGTAAGAGCGCAACACCCCGTCCTGACCAAAACATGAACCTCGCCCTGTTCGACCTCGATAACACCCTCATCGCGACCGACAGCGACTACGAATGGGGCCAGTTCCTGATCGCGCGCGGGGTCGTCGAGCGCGATCAATACGAAGCGCGCAACGACGC
>JANPAR010000250.1:0-14273 GCA_031430015.1 Burkholderiales bacterium | reverse complement strand
GCACCAGCGTGCCGATGCGCAACTGCTTTTCCTGTGCGGTGGCAAGCGTGCCCGAAACGAGGAGCACAGCGGCAAGCCAGAGGCCGGCCAGTTTGAGGGCTGGGGTCATGAGAGGGGAGGGGGGCGATGGAGAGAGGGTTTAGGGGCGGTTGCTGCTCAGAACCGGTCGTCTGCCGTATCGAGAAGCCACTGCGCACGTTCGCGCATCACGCCGTTTTGCAAGTCACGCCGTTTGGCGGCGATGTCCAGTGCCTGGCGCAATAGCGCCTCGAACGACTTGCGGTCATTGGCCGGCAGGGCCATGCTCTCGGCCATGGCCACATAGACGCCGGCGTTGGCCGATTTGCCGGCCTGCACGGCTTGCGCGAAGTAGGCGGCGGCGCGGGTGGCGGACCCGCCCGGCCGGGCTGATTCAAATGTCCCCATCAAGCTTGCCACCGCGCCTTGACCATGGTCCGGCGCCGTCTCCCAGGCGAGCTGGGCCAGACGGAAAGCCAGAGGCAGATCGGCGACAACGTCCGGGTCATCCTTCGACAGCGAGATGTACCCGCCCCATGCCGCCGCACCCCAATAGGCCACGCCGACTTGCTCCGGTCGCAACTGCGGGTCCGGGCGCAACTGCGGGCTCGCCTTTGCCTGTTCCCCGGCAGCATCCGGCCTTGCGGCCAGCGCCTTGCCGAAGCGCGGGGACTGCGCTTCCAGCGCCGCCATGGCGTGGCGCTGCGACCTCAAGTACAGGCGCGCCGCACGTTCGCGCAACTGCTGTGCGTCCTTCGAATTCTTGGCTTCCAGCCGCTCGGCCTCAAAGGCGACAAAGGCATAGGCGTACTGCGTGAAGCCACCGGCCACGGCCTCGGCCAGCTTGAGATTGCCCGGCTGCTCGCGCAGCAATGATTCCGAGAGCTTCAGATAAAAGGCGCCGGCATCCCGCGCCAGCAACAGATCTTCCTCCGGTGCCGCGCCCTGGCTCGCCAGTTCGTCCGCCACGCCCTGGATAATCAACATGCGTGGCGAACAGGCCGATAGCAGCAAGGCCAGCGGCAAGACCAGCATTGCCATCAACAGGCGGCCGCCTGCCGGCGTCGCCAATAATCGAGCGCAAGATATCCCGAGCAATCTGGCCTCTGCGTTTCTGTTTCAAATTGCCTTCGATGGATGGGGTGATCACCCCGGGCTTCCCAACCCTGAAGGCTAGCGCGCGCTTGTTAAATGGGCATGACAAGGCGCTGATTTGGCGGGTAGACGGCAAAACCCGCTCCCACCAATGGTGTCAGACGGTCTTGGCCTGTGATCCGCCTGCACCAATGGTTTTGAGACGGCCTTCTTTTCCGGCGTGCCGACCAGGGTACGGGGCGCGCCGCATTGAGCCCGTCCTACGCCGGCTGCGCACTCTCTAGCGCCACCGCAATCCGCACCAACTCCGAGAGCGAGCGCGCCTGGGTTTTTTCCATCACGCGGGCGCGATGAATTTCGACGGTGCGGCTCGACAGGTTGAGCTCACCTGCGATCACCTTGTTGAGCTTGCCTTTGGCCACCAGCAAAAAAACTTCGCGTTCGCGCGGGGTCAGGCGCGCGATTCGCTGTCCTGCCTGTTCAGCGCTGAGACCGCCGGTGGTGGTGCGCCCGCGCGCAATCGCCAAACGGATTCGCTCGGCGAGCGCAGTTTCGACGAAGGGCTTCTCGACAAAGTCATAAGCACCCAGTTTCATCGCCTGCACTGCCAGCGGCACGTCGCCATGCCCGGTCATGATGATGACCGGAATGCCGCTCTCGGCAATCTTCGGATGCGCCAGCACCTCCATGCCTGACAGACCGGGCATGCGAATGTCGAGAATCATGCAATGCGCGTCCTTCCAGTCGCGCGCTTCAAGCAGGGCATCGCCCGATGCATAGCTTTGCGTGGCGAAGCCGGAGGCTTTGAGAAACATGCCGAGTGCGGCGCGTACCGGCGCGTCGTCATCGACGATCAACACTTTGTAGATGGTCATGCCAATTCTCCTGGAGCGTGTTTGCTAAGCGGGCAGCGACGGTGCAACCTTTGGCGGCAAGGTTGCCGCAGGCAAGGTGATCACGAAACGCGCGCCGGTATCGACGCTGGTATCGAGCATGAGCGAGCCACCACAGTTCTGCACGATGGTGCGGGCGAGCGACAAACCAATGCCCATGCCATCACTTTTGGTGGTGAAAAAAGGATAGAACACTTTGTCGTGCGCGCCCGGCGCAATACCGGGGCCGTTGTCGGTCACGCTGATCTGTGCGCCTTCAGACGTGCTTGCGGTGCTGACCATCACCCAGCGGCTCGCTGCGGCATGGCCATCGTGTGCGTCGAGGGCGTTGCGGATCAGGTTGAACACCACCTGCTGCAACTGCACCGGATCGCCGAGCACACCGGGCACGTTGGCATCGAATTGGGTCTCGAGCGCAATGCCGCGCTTGCGCGCGTCGGACTTGGCCAGCTCGACCGACTCGAGCGCCATGCGATTGACGTTGACCGGCCGGCTGATGCTCTCGCTGTCACGCAAAAAGCCGCGTAACCGATGCGTGATGGCCGCTGCGCGCTCGGCCTGCGCGAGGATGCCGGCCACGGCTTCGCGCATGTCGTCAGGCAGTCCGTGGGCGCGGCCCACCAGCATTTCGCAGGCGCGCGCATAACTGGTGATCGCGGCCAGCGGCTGGTTGACTTCGTGCGCGATCGCGCTGGCCAGCTCACCCATGCTGCCGACGCGTGCCACATGGGCCAGTTGTTGCAGGTGGGCGCGCGACGCATCTTCGGCACGGCGGCGCTGCAATTCGGCGGCGGCACGGTTGGCGAAGATGTGGAAAATCGGGTTGTCGAACACCTGGTCTTCCATGCGCTTGTTGTCATAGAACGCGAGATGGCCGATCACCGATTCGCCATCGGTGTCGAATATCGGAATGCCGTAATAGCCGATCCGGTCAAAGCTGCGTTCCTGCCAGAACAGCTCCTGCACGTTGTCCGGCACGAAACAAACCCGCTTGCCGACGATGGTGTCCTTGCAGGCCGTGCCGTCGAGGTTGAACTCCACATTGGGCGTGAGGCCGGTACCGGCCCAGCGTGCCAGCGTGCGCACGCGCGTCACCGGCGAGTCGAGGCACTCGGTGATGAACACGTACTTGAGTTGCAATGCAAGTGCGAGATGGCTGACCAGTGATGAAAAAAATGCGTCACCGGTATGGCCCGAGGTCGCTTCCACGATCCACCACAGCAATTGTTCGGAAGAGGTGCCCGTTGCCGGTACGTGCGGCAGCTTGATCTGCGCCGGGAGCGGGGTGGCGGCGGGTGCGGACGGCAGCGACGACATGGTGTTTCCTCTGATGACCGCAACGATCCCTGGCCTGGTGGCCAGGATGGCACTCATGATAGACCGCCACTCACCATGGCCACGACTACGCCGCGCTCGCGTCGGCTTGGTCTGCCGCCGCAGCCGGTAGCGTCAATACAAAGCGTGCGCCGCTGGTGTAGCGGGCGTCGTGCTCGAGGGTGCCGCCGCTGTGCTGAGCGATGGTGCGCGAGAGCGACAGGCCGATGCCCATGCCGTCTGGTTTGGTGGTGACGAAGGGATGAAACAGGCGTTCGCGTACTGCTGCCGGGATGCCCGGGCCGTTGTCCGTTACGACGACCGCCACGCCATCGGCGCGCTGCTCGGTGGCACACGTCACCCAGCGCGGCCCGGCACTCTCCTGCGGTTGGGCATCGAGTGCGTTGCGCAGCAGATTGAACAGTACCTGCTCAATCTGTACCGGGTCCGCCAGCACCGGCGGCAGATCACGCGCAAAACGGAATTCAAGCGCGATGCCGCGCTTGCGCGCCTCCGACTGTGCCATCGCTGCCGCTTCGCGCACCGCGTAATCCAGATGGATCAGCGCGAACTCACCCTCGCGCCCGGACAAAAAGCCGCGCAGGCGTTTGGTGATGCCGGCCGCACGCTCTGCCTCGGTGATCACCCCGGCCAGTGCAGTGCGCACGTCGGGGTCAAGCATGCCTTCATTCGCCAGCAGCGCCTCGCAGGCACGCGCGTAGCTGGTGATCGCCGCCAGCGGCTGGTTGACTTCGTGCGCAATCGCACCCGCCAATTCACCCATGCTGCCCGCACGCGCGGCATGCGCGAGCTGCTGCAGATGGGCGCGCGCATCCTCTTCGGCGCGCCGTCGCTGCAGTTCGGCACCGGCGCGGCTGGCGAACAGGTGAAACAGCGGATTGGCGAACACTTCGCCTTCCATCACCTTGTCATCGAGGAAGGCGAAGTGGCCGATGACGCGTTCACGCGCCGAGTCGAAGATCGGAATGCCGTAGTAGCTCACCTGGCCCGGTTCGGTGCCGGGTGGCGGGAACTTCTTGCCGACGTCGCGCGGAAAGAAGCACACGGTCTGGCCATCGATGGTTTCCTTGCAGGGCGTGCCTTCGAGCGGGTATTCGATATTCGGCACGAGACCATTGCCGATCCAGTAGGCCAGCGTGCGCACGCGTCGCGCGGGAAACTCGAGGCACTCGGTCACCAGCACGTACTTGAGTTTGAGGGCCAGCGCAAGACGGCTCACCAGCGAATTGAAAAACTCTTCACCGGTCGCACCCGAGGTCGATTCGACGATCCACCATAACAAGTCCTGGTCGGCTACCGCAGGCGAGGTGCGCTGCACCCTGCCGGTGGCCTGTGCCGGCAGCGGCATGGCGCGTGCGGTGGCGGGCAATCGGGACGCAGTGGAGGCGGTCATTCGGGTCAGGTGATGCAAGACAGGGAAGGGCAGAAGGGTTGGCAGGGAAGGGCACAAGGGATGGCTGCAAGCTTACGCAAGCGATGCCCGCCGCGCATCCGCAGATGTACCTATGTTGCATCCGCCCATCGCGCTCCGGCGTAGGGGCAGGGCCAAGCGCCCTTGGGCGGCATGGCAGCATTGGGCTGCGGATTTACTGCGCCCTGGCCCAGCGTCCCGGGCGCGCAGCGCTGATGCTGCCGTTCGCACACACCACCTGGCCGCCACAAATCGTCGCCCGGTAGCCCTGGGCTTTCTGCACAAAGCGCTTGCCGCCAGCAGGTAAATCGCGCACCAGCGCGGGTGTCGCGGCGGCGAGATTTGCGTAGTCGATCACGTTGAGGTCGGCCTTCATGCCGGGCGCAATCACGCCGCGATCCTGCAGGCCCATGTGGCGCGCATTGCGCGATGTGAGCATCGCCACCGCCTGCTCGACGCTCAATTTGCCGGGCGCAGCGCCAATCGCAGCCACACCCGCGGTGTTGCCTGTTCCGGCAGGGGGCTTTACCACGCGGTCACGCGTCCAGTGGGCCAGCAGCGTGGTCGGCAGGCTCGCGTCGCACACCGTGCCGACGTGGGCGCCGGCGTCACCGAGCGCTAGCAGCGCTTGCGGGTGCGTGAGCATCTTGTACACCGTGTCGAGCGAACCGCCGAGATAATTGAAGATCGGAAAGTAGATCAGGTTGCTGCCGTCGTGGCCGGCGTGTTCATCGCCACCGGCGAGGTAGTCGTAAATCGCCGCCAGCGGCGTGATGCCGCGTTGCTGCGCGCGTGCAAAAAACGAGGTGTGCATTGCCGGCTCGTATTGCGGGCCGCTGCTGGTAGCGCTGAACGGGAACATCAGCATCGAGGCTTCATTGAGCCGTGCCACCAGTTGATCTACCAGCGGCGGCATCGCGGTATCGCCATTGGCGAGGCGCAGCGGCGTCTCGGCCAGCAGGCGTGCGCGCCGTGCCGGGTCGCGCATCAGTGCGGCGCGTTCGGTGACCGGCACCTGCATGATCTCGCGATAGGCGGGGAAGGCCATCAGCACGTTGAAGCTGGTGTCGAGGCCGTTCATGACGCCGATCGCACGGCAGGCGGTTTGCAGGCGCACATCGAGGCCTTGCGCGGCGGAACGCTCGGCGCTTTCCATCAGCCACTGGCGCTGCAGCGGCGCATTGATGCGCTCCAGCCAGGTCAGCGCCAGCGGGCGTTGTGCGGCGCGCGCCATGTCTTCCATCAACGCGTACTCGGCGCCAAAGCGGGCGCGTTCTGCTGCGGCATCGCCCGGCGTCCCCTGGCCGCAATCAAAGTCGTTGACGGCATGCAGCACGCGGTAGGGCAGGCCTTGCAATGCACCAGCCAGTGCCAGCAACTCGGCGCGGCCGGCCACGTGTGCCGGTGTTTCTTCCCCTTTGGAGGTGCGATGGTTGTCACTGCGCCCGGTGGAGAACCCCGCGGCACCGGCAGCGAGGGCCGCGTGCAGCAAGTCCCGCATCGCCACGCAGTCGTGCGTCGTGGCGGCTTCGCAGCGCGCGGCGCGATCTCCCATCACATAAAGCCGCAATGGATCGTGCGGCACCAGGGTCATGAAGTCGATGCTGTGCGGCATTGCATCGAGGGCACGCGCGTAGTCGGTGAAGCTGTCCCAGCCCCAGCGCACGCCTTCTGCGAGAGCGGCACCAGGAATTTCCTCTACGCCCTCCATCAGGTTGATCAGGCGCTGCTCTTCACCCCGCTTCACCGGCGCGAAGCCGACGCCGCAATTGCCCATCACTACCGTCGTGACGCCGTGGTAAATGCTTGGCGAAAAAGTTTCGTCCCACGAGGCCTGGCCATCGTAGTGGGTATGGATGTCGATGAAACCGGGCGTTACCAGCGCGCCATCGGCGTCGATGGTTTGCTGCGCTGCTTCGGTGATCCGGCCCACTGCAACAATGCGGCCATCACGCACGCCGACATCGGCGCTCGCGCCTGGCGCACCGCTGCCATCAATCACTGTGCCGCCGCGAATCAAGAGATCAAGCATGGGTTGCTCCGTAGAGAGACGTACGCCGGCTGCGCCGATGGACGAACGCTTGTCAATGACCCGAGCGCCGCCAGAAAAACGCCAGCGTGCCGCCCGAAATCAAATGCCAGATGCCCCATAACCCGGCCACGCTGACCATTTCGACGTTGGATGAAAACTGCGCGGCAATGATGCCGAGCGCCAATCCGGAATTTTGCATCCCGCCTTCAATCGTGACCGCGCGCCGGTCGGCAATATTGAGTTTGGCCAGCGTAGAGGCACCCCAGCCAAGGCCCAGCCCGAGCGCATTGTGCGCGACCACCAGCGGAAACACGGTGGCGAGCGCAATCAAAAATGTTTTCCACTGAGCCGCCACCGCGATGACGATGAAGGCAATCAACGCAATGACGGCAAAGCGCTCCAGCGGTTTTTGAATCCGCGCCGTCAGCGCCGGTGCGAAGCGCGAAGTCAACAGCGCCGCCGTCATCGGCACTGCCAGCAGCATGACCAGGCTTAGCACCAGGTCTTTGGGGTCTACCGCAATGGAGCGTATCCACCCGGCCGTCGCTGGATTGGCCGCGATCATCAGGGAAAAATTGAGCGGCGTGAAAATTAGCGCCAGCACGTTGGACACCGCCGAGATCGACAGCGACAGCGCAAGATTGCCACGCCCCAGATGCGTGATCACGTTCGAACTGGCACCGCCGGGACAGGACGCCACCAGCAGCATCGCCGCCTCGACGGCGGGCGAGAGGTCGAGCAACAGCGTGACCGCCAGGGTCGCCAGCGGCAACAGAACGAACTGCGCCAAGAGCCCAATTCCTACCGCGACAGGGTGGCGCGCGACGTAACGAAAATCCTCGATCTTCAAATCGAGCGACACCGCGTACACCATGGTGGCGAGGACCGCGATCAAAATGGCTTGTTGCATTCAACATGCCCCGCTGACCAGTTTGAAAACATTTATCGCCATGGCTTGGATAGCTCACCTGGAAAATTGACGTTGTGCGGCCGGAATGTGATTTATTGCACACTGGTTACAAATTGTCGCGTAATTGTGCATCGCACGCCCATTTTTCGTTCCCCAAATCGCCCTCGGCGCGCTATGCTTCGCATTGGCCGCGCGGCACCGCACAGGTTTGTGACGTGAGCGACGTACCGCGCCACAGAAAGGAGGAAATATGACTGCCGCATACGAAGGATTTACCGGAAAGCAAAAACTGCTTGTCGTGGGCAGCGCGATTGTTGCCGTCCTCCTGAGCCTGATTTTCGCAGCATGGATCATGCGCGATGCGCAGCACAATACCCAATTCAGTCAGCGCGATCAGGAGGTAGTGAACCAGCTTTTGGGCGACACCAGGGATCCGCAGCACAAGTCCATGTTGCGCGCCCAGGCGATTGACGCGGTTGCCAACCTCAAGCAGCTTGCCAACCGGCAATCCCTGCTGATCGTGGCGTTTGCCGGCGCATTTGCGCTTTGTGCGATTGGATTTGCCTTGTTTTTGTTGGGTGCGGACGGCGCATTCCAGATCCAGGCGGAGCAAGGCAAAGGCGGGATCAAGCTGCTGCTGGCGAGCACGACACCCGGGATAGTGTGCTTTGTGCTCGCGGTGGCTTTGATGGGCATGGCCATTGCGTACCGATCGAGCACCAATGCTGCTCCGGGCAATTTTTCCAAACAGGTCATGGGAACTTTGGAAAATTCGCTTCCGCGCGCGCCTGCAGGAGCGGACGTTGCCCGCAATACAGCGAGTGATGAAAAGGCAAAGGAGGTCGCGGCGCAGCAAAAGGCGATTCAGATTCAGGAGGCAGAAGAGCGTGCCGCAGAAAAAGCCGCCGCTAAATTGGCGGCAGAGCAGGCGATAGCAAAAAAGGTTGCCGCGGCCAAGGCGGCGGCAGATATGGCTGAGGCGCAAAAGCTGGCAGCCGATAAATTAATGGCGGTTGAAGTGGCTGCAGCCAAAGCCGCCGCAACGGCATCGGCAGCAGCCAAGGTTGCCGCAGAAAAATTGGCGGCGGAAAAGGTGGCAAGCGCCAGGTTGGCCGCACAGAAGTCCGCTGCTGACAAGCTGGCGGCAGAAAAGGCTGCCGCCGCAAAATTGACGGCAGAAAAAAATTCTGCGGCAAAATCGGAAGCAGAAAGAGTCAGTGCCGGGAGAGTGGCCGCAGACAGAGCTGCGGCAGACAGGTTCGCTGCCGATAGAGCGTTAGTCGAGAGAGCGAAATTAGCTACCGAAAGAGCGGCGGCGGACAAGCGCTTCGCGGACAGGGCGGGGTCAAACAACCTGGCGGCAGACAAGGCCTCCAGTGAGAAGGCGCGGGCAGAAAGAGCGGCGGCAGACCGCGTGGACATTGCGAACTTGACGGCAGAAAGGATCGCCGCTGCCTCCGAGCCTTCAGAAATCTACAAGCGTGCGGTGGCCCTGCGCATGGAAGGGGACATCGTACAGGCGTTGGCATTGCTCCGATATGCCTCATCCAACGGTCATGGCCCCTCGTCGCGGCTTCTGGCGGCGATTTACCGCGACGGTGCGCCGGACGTGAGGGCCAATTTCCGCCAGGCGGAAAGATATCAGGCGCTGGCTGACGCGCAGGGCAGCCAATAGGATACGGTCGGTCGGGGAAACAACACAACGAAAACAACACATTGCTTGCGTGCAGTTCAAAAAGCCGCTACATTTGCACCCATGGCCCGTTTCACTTCCTCCTTCCTCGCCATCGCTTCACCCCTCGCTCTGTCCCACAGTGGCCTGCTTCTGCTCGCCCTGCTGCTGCGCCCCGCGCGCTAAAAACCCCTCACACAATCCGGGCAGGACCCAAGCGCATAGAGTGCCGCAACAAGGCTCTATGTCCTCCCGATGACATGCGCGCACTCCCCCGGCCTCCGGCTGCGTCAATTACGCGCCGCAGCGCCGCCCGGATCCCAATCCCGTTCAATCCCGCAATTCTGCAATTCTCTTTTTCAGGAGCAACAGCATGACCACAGCCACCAACGCCGCAACCTCCTCTGACCGCTTGATCATTTTCGATACCACCCTGCGTGATGGTGAGCAAAGCCCCGGCGCATCGATGACCAAAGAAGAAAAAATGCGCATCGCGCGGCTGCTGGAAAAAATGAAGGTTGATGTGATCGAGGCTGGCTTTCCGGCGTCAAGCAACGGCGACTTTGAAGCGGTCAAGGCCATCGCCAACACCATCAAGGACAGCACCATCGCCGGCCTGTGCCGCGCCAACGACCGCGACATTCAGCGCGGCATTGATGCCCTCAAGGGCGCCAAATCGTGGCGCGTACACACTTTCATCGCCACCAGTGCGCTGCACATGGAAAAGAAGCTGCGCATGACGCCGGATCAGGTGTTCGAGCAAGCCGTGCAGTCGGTGCGCTACGCGCGCAATGCTTGCCCCGATGTCGAGTTCTCTCCCGAAGACGGCTATCGCTCCGATATGGATTTTCTGTGCCGCATCCTTGAAGCAGTGATCAAGGAGGGCGCGACTACCATCAACGTGCCCGACACAGTGGGCTATGCGGTACCCGAGCTGTACGGTGAGTTTTTCAAGACCCTGCGCACGCGCATCCCGAACAGCGACAAAGCGATTTGGTCAGCGCATTGCCACAATGACCTCGGCATGGCGGTGGCGAACTCGCTCGCTGCCGTCACCATGGGCGGGGTGCGCCAGGTCGAGTGCACCATCAATGGCCTCGGCGAGCGCGCCGGCAATACCTCGCTCGAAGAAATCGTGATGGCGGTCAAAACGCGCAAGGATTTTTTCAAGCTGCAGACGCGCATCGACGCCAGCCAGATCGTGCCGATCTCGCGCCTGGTGTCGCAGATCACCGGCTTCGTGGTGCAGCCGAACAAGGCAGTGGTCGGCGCGAATGCGTTTGCGCACGCCTCGGGCATCCACCAGGACGGCGTGCTCAAAGCGCGCGACACCTACGAAATCATGCGCGCCGAAGATGTGGGCTGGAGCGCCAACAAGATCGTGCTCGGCAAGCTGTCGGGGCGCAACGCGTTCCGCCAGCGTCTTGAGCAACTCGGCATCGAGCTTGATTCCGAAACACAACTCAATGAATCCTTCGCCAAGTTCAAGGACCTCGCCGACAAAAAGGCCGATATTTTTGACGAAGACATCCAGATGCTGTTCTCCGATCAGCACGAAGCCGACGAGCACTATCAACTGATTTCGATGAAGCAATCATCCGAGATGGGCGAGTCGCCGACGGCCACCGTCACGCTGACCGAGGCCGGTGCCGAGAAGCGCGCACAGGCCAACGGCTCGGGCCCGGTCGACGCGACGTTCAAGGCGATTGAATCAATTGCCAAGAGCGAAGCCGAATTGGTGCTGTACTCGGTCAATGCGGTCACGCAGGGCACCGATTCACAGGGTGAAGTCACCGTGCGCCTCGCGCGGGCCGGCCGCATCGTCAACGGCGTCGGTGCCGACACCGACGTCATCGTCGCCTCGGCGCGTGCCTATGTAAGCGCGCTCAACAAGTTGTTTGACAAGCGCGAGCGCCTCAATCCGCAGACCAGCGGCACTGTTTGATTTTGTGTAGCGAAGCGTTTGGTGGAGCGATCCTCGATCAAGCGCGTCACCCGCAGTGTGGCGTCACAAGCGCTGCCCTGCGGGTACACAATCCGGAATGAGCCATGGCCATGGCCGCGACAGCGCAAACAGGGTGACGCCAAGGGTGACGCCGCCTTTGAGGCTAGCCGCGTGCCGCCTTCAGATCGTCGAGTTGCTTGCGCGCCCCGGCCACCATGCAATTGATGTCCGAAGTCAGCATCACCAGATCGAACCCGCGCTTAAGCGAACTGGCTGCGAACGCCGCGCTCACGGTATGCATGCAGGCCTTCTTGCCGTGCTTGTGCGCGGTGTCGCGAATCTTGTCGCAGGTGGCCATGTGCAGCGGGTCGGTGTTGTCCATCTTCGGCGGCAGGCCGAGGGCAAACGAGAGGTCTGAGGGGCCGATGTAGATGGCGTCGAGGCCGGGCGTGGCGCAAATCGCATCGAGGTTGTCGAGCCCCTCTTTGGTCTCCACCATCGCGATGACGACCACTTCATTGTTGGCGTTGGCCACGTAGTCCGCACCAGCGTATTGCAGCGCTCGGATCGGCCCCATCGAGCGCATGCCCACCGGCGGGTAGCGGCAGGCCGCCACTGCGCGCGCCGCCTCTGCGGCCGTGCTCACCATCGGCACAATGATGCTCATGGCGCCCAAATCGAGCGCCTTCATGATGATGGCCGCATCGTTCCACCGCACCCGCACCACCGGCGAAGTGTCGGTCTGCGACACCGCTTGCAGCATCGGCAGCAAGCCCGGCAGTTCGGTGATGCCATGCTGCAAGTCGATGCACAGGGCGTCGAACCCCATGCGCGCCATCACTTCTGCACTAAAGGGGTTGTTGAGCGACAGCCAGCCCAGCGTCACCGGTTTGCCTTCGCTCCACAGTTGCTTGATCTTGTTCGGGCGCATCGCTTGTTTCTCCTCGTTGAAGTAGCGCAAGTTTACGCGAGAGGGCAAAGGCGGCTTGACCGCCGCGTCGGAGGCGGCTTGACCGCCGCATCTCTGGCAGCGGATTGATCATCACACTCGCAATGCATAATGCACGCGCAAAATCATGAACCATAGCGCGAGGAGACCACCATGCAGCACTGGGCCAAATTGTTTGGATTGGCGTCAATGATGTGCGCGTCATTTACTGTGGCGGCGGCAGGTGCCACCGCTGGTAAATCCGCAGCGAAGCCCGCCGCGGCGAACTGGGTCACCAGTTGGGCGGCGTCGGTGCAGGGGCCGTATCCCATCGGCATCCCTTCCGCGCAACCCAATTTGTCGCGCGTGTTTCCCTCTGCAGAGACCGGCGCGAACGATCAATCGTTTCGCCTCATCATCAAACCAGAACACTGGGGCGGCAAGGCACGTATGCGTTTCTCGAACGCCCTCGGCACGCAGCCGGTGACCTTCGATGGCGCATTCGCCGGCCTGCAGTGGGCGAGTTCCGCACTGGTGCCGGGCAGCAATCGCGCCGTCACCTTCGGCGGCAAAAAATCGGTGACGGTGGCAGCGGGCGAATCGGTATGGAGCGATGCGGTGACGCTGCCTTTCGTCAAGGCCGGCAACGAATTGCGTGGCCGCAAGCTCGCGGTGAGCTTCCACGTGGCCGGCACCAGTGGCCCGATGACCTGGCATGCCAAGGCCCTGCAATCTTCTTACGTCACGGCGCCGGGCGCAGGGGCCAAGGGGCATATAGAGGCCGAAGACGCATTTCCAATTGCCACCGCCTCCTGGTATTTCCTCGACGCAGTCGACATGTCAGCACCCCGAGCCACAGGCGGGAAAGGCGGCACGGGCGTCATCGTCGCTTTCGGTGATTCGATTACCGATGGCACCGCCTCAACCATGAATGGCGACGACCGCTGGCCCGACGTGCTCGCGCGCCGCTTGTCCGCATCGAGTGCAGGTGTGCGTGGTGACAAGGGCACGACGCGCTGGGTCGTGATCAATCAAGGCATCGGCGGCAATCAGGTGGTGGGGCCGAAAGAGTATTCGCCGCAAAAACCTTTCCCCGGCGGCCCATCGGCCCTGATGCGCCTCGACCGTGACGTGCTCTCGCTCTCCGGCGTCAAGGCGGTGATCTGGCTCGAAGGCACCAATGACTTTTCGCGCAACGGCAACGCCGAAGCCGATGCCGTCATCGACGGCATGCGCGACGGCGTCGCGCGCATGCGCGCCAAGCTGCCCGGCGTCAAGGTGATCGGCGCAACGCTCACCTCAGCCCTCGGCGCAACGCCGCCCGCGCACGGGTTCGAGGTGCAAGACGAAAAACGCAAAAAGCTCAACGACTTCATCCGCAATGGCGGCCTGTTCGACGGCGTTGCCGACTTCGACCGCGCCACTACCGACCCGCAAACCGGCGGCATGAAAGCCGAGTTCGTCCCCGACAACACAGTCGGCGGGCCGGGTGACAAGCTGCATCCCAACCGCCTCGGCTATCAGGCGATGGGCATGGCGATTGATCTTGCGCTGTTTGGCGTGCGCGGGAAGTGAGTCGCAAGCGAGTCACCGGTGAATTTTTGCTCACACTTTGGGTGTGAGACGGTCAACCTCGCCCTTACACTGCTGCAATTTCTATCAAGACATGGCTCGAAAAGCTTTGGTGGAAGCGGGTCTTGGAGACATCTGGCTGAAAACCTTTGGTGGGAGCGCGTTTTGGCGAGTAGCCTGACGCGCCATGCTGGTTCGACGGCAAACTTACGCCGCAGTGCCCACCAATGTACATGTCCGAGGCTTCATCAAGGCGAGCGCTTGCTCAAGCGCCGGCACCAACGGCAACAACGCCGGCAGTTCATTCGATAGCGCATCCAACACAAGCACAGCTACCGGAAGCGCTGCCAAATTCTGCTGGTACGGCAAATTTTTGTCCACTGTAACAAACGCGTCGAACGCGTTCGCCGCCAGCGCCAGAAGCTTGCCGTTCTTTACCCCCGACCAACCCATCTCGACGAC
>JANPAR010000249.1:0-39844 GCA_031430015.1 Burkholderiales bacterium | reverse complement strand
ATGGCGCCTATGTACGCGCGAATTTCTTCGGCAAGTATCCCGAACTGCTCGAAATGGTGTCGCGCATGTCGGACGACGATATCTGGCGCTTGAACCGCGGCGGCCATGACCCGCACAAGATTTATGCGGCCTACCACGCGGCGGTGAACCACAAGGGCCAGCCGACCGTGATCCTCGCCAAGACCATCAAGGGCTATGGCCTCGGTAAGCAAGGGCAGGCGAAGAACCCGACCCACCAGTTGAAGAAACTGGAATTGGAAACCGTGCGTGACTTCCGTGACCGCTTCAATATCCCGGTGCCGGACGACAAGCTTGAAGAATTGCCGTTCTACCGGCCCGATGCCAAAGACCCGGTGATGCAATACCTGCACGAGCGCCGCGCGGCACTTGGCGGCTACCTGCCGCAACGCCGGCCCAAGGCCACCACTTCGCTAACCGCACCCGGCATCGACGCATTCGATGCGCAACTCAAAGCCTCGGGCGCGGGCCGCGAAATCTCGACCACGATGGCCTTTGTGCGCATCCTCACGCAACTGCTGCGCGATAAAAACATCGGCAAGTTCATCGTTCCGATCGTACCTGACGAGGCGCGTACCTTCGGCATGGAAGGACTGTTCCGCCAACTCGGCATCTATTCCGCAGAAGGGCAGAAGTACACGCCGGTCGACAAGGACCAGGTGATGTATTACCGCGAAGACGCTGCCGGGCAGATTCTCGAAGAAGGTATCAACGAGGCCGGTGCCTTCAGTTCGTGGATGGCGGCGGCGACCTCGTATGCCAACTCGAACCAGATCATGATTCCGTTCTACATTTATTACTCGATGTTCGGCTTGCAGCGCATTGGTGACCTCGCATGGGCGGCGGGTGATCTGCGTTCGCGCGGCTTCCTCCTCGGCGCAACGGCGGGCCGCACCACGCTCAACGGCGAAGGCCTGCAGCACGAAGACGGCCATTCACACCTGATGAGCGCGACGATTCCCAATTGCGTCTCGTACGATCCGACCTATCAGTACGAACTCGCCGTCATCATGCAGCGCGGCTTGAAACGCATGGTCGAGCAGCAGGAAGATGTGTACTACTACATTACCCTGATGAACGAAAATTACGAACACCCCGACATGCCCAAAGGGGCCGAGGCCGACATTCTCAAGGGCATGTACCTGTTCAAAAAAGGCGCCGGCAAACACAAGCATACGGTGCAGTTGCTCGGCTCGGGCACTATCTTCCGCGAGGTGGAAGCCGCTGCCGAATTGCTGGAGAAGGACTGGGGCGTGGGCGCGGACTTGTGGAGTTGCCCCTCATTCACCGAGTTGCGCCGCGATGGTCTGGCCACCGAGCGCTGGAATCTGTTGCACCCGGCGGACCAAGCCAAAAAATCGCACGTTGAAGCGGTGCTTGAAAAGCACGCAGGCCCGGTGATCGTCTCGACCGACTACATGAAGGCGTTCGGCGACGGCATTCGCGCCTTCCTGCCACGTGATGGCAGCAAAGTGCGCAACTGCAAAGTGCTCGGTACCGACGGCTTTGGCCGCTCCGACACGCGTGAAAAGCTGCGCCATTTCTTCGAGGTGAACCGCTACTTCGTTACCGTTGCCGCGTTGAAGGCACTTGCCGAGGACGGCGCGATTGAAACCAAGGTCGTGGCCGATGCCATCAAGAAATACGGCATTGACCCGGCCAAGAGTGACCCGACCACGGTTTGAACCTGACCACACAATCCAGAGGACTCTCATGGCAGTGAAAGAAGTTTTCGTACCCGACATCGGCGACTTCAAGGATGTGCCGATTATTGAAATCCTGGTCAAGGTGGGCGACACCGTCAAAGCCGAGGACTCGCTGATCACGGTCGAATCCGACAAGGCGACGATGGAGATTCCTGCGCCGTCGGCCGGCGTGATAAAGGAACTCAAGATCAAGATTGGCGACGTCGTCAATAGCGGCTCGTTGATCGCGATAATGGAGGAAGGCGCCGCTACCGCCGCGCCGGCGCAGCCGGGTGCACCGGTCGCTGCTGCGCCAACGGCATCGCCCGCTCAACCGCCCGCACCAACGGTTTTGGCGGCCATGCCTGCGCAAGCCGCACCAGCAGAGGCTCCTGTGGCAATGGTCGTGGCAACTTCGGCTACGCCGGTGCCGCCCACTGTGGCATTGCCGGCTGTCACGAGCGCGCCGGGCGAGCGTCCGCACGCCTCGCCCTCGGTGCGCAAATTTTCGCGTGAGTTGGGCGTTGATGTGACGCGCGTCACCGGCACGGGTCCCAAGGGCCGCATCCTCCACGAGGACGTGCAACAGTTTGTCAAACAGGTCATGTCGGGTGCAGTGGCCTCGGGTGCCACCGCTGCGATGAGCAGCGCAGCAGGCAGTGGCACCGGCCTGCAACTCTTGGCATGGCCGAAGATCGACTTCTCCAAGTTCGGCGCGACCGAGTCCGTGCCGCTGTCGCGCATCAAGAAAATCTCCGGCCAGAATCTCGCGCGCAACTGGGCGATGATTCCACATGTCACGCAGAACGACGAGGCCGACGTTACCGATCTCGAAGAATTCCGCAAGTCCACCAACGAGGCGATGGCCAAGCAGGGCGTCAAGCTCACCATGCTCGCCTTCAACATCAAGGCGAGCGTCGCGGCGCTGAAAAAATTCCCCGACTTCAACGCCTCGCTCGAAGGCGACAACCTGATCCTGAAAAAATATTTCAATATCGGTTTCGCCGCGGACACGCCCAATGGCCTGATGGTGCCCGTACTCAAAGGCGCAGACCAAAAAGGCATTCTTGAGATTGCCAAGGAGATGGGCGAATTGTCGGCCCAGGCGCGTGAAGGCAAATTGAAACCGGCCGACATGCAGGGCGCGTGTTTCACGATTTCGTCTCTCGGCGGCATCGGCGGTACGTCGTTCACGCCGATCATCAATGCGCCCGAAGTGGCGATCCTCGGCGTGTCGAAATCGGCGATCAAACCGGTGTGGGATGGCAAACAGTTTGTGCCACGGCTGATGCTGCCGATGTCGCTTTCCTACGACCATCGTGTGATTGATGGAGCGGCGGGCGCGCGCTTCGCTGCGCATCTGGGCGGCCTGCTTACTGATATGCGGCGCACGCTGTTGTAGTCTGCGCGCAAGCGGAGCAATTCAATTGCGGAGCTTTTGACCGCAACCCACCCGACCGATTCGTGGCACCGCCGCCTGCAAGGGGGCGTGCTTTACAGACTGCCTTCATACCGTCACATGACCACCATCACCGTAGCCAAAAAAGGCGGCCAGATCGCCATCGCTTCCGACCGTCTCACCACGTTTGGCGACACGCGTCTGTCGGCCAAGTACGAAGCCAATCCGAAAATTTTCAAGGTCAAAGACACCTGGATGGGCATCGCCGGGTCGAGTGCTCATCACCATGTGATCGAGCCCGCGTTCAAGAAGATCGAAAAGCCGGTTTTCGGGAGCAAGGCTGAAATCTTCGACACCATGCTGCGCCTCCATCCGCTGTTAAAGGAACATTTTTTCCTCAACACCAAGGAAGAAGATGACGACCCTTACGAATCTTCGCAATACGTGATCCTGATGGCCAACCCGTCAGGCATCTACGGCGTGTATTCGTATCGTGAAGTGTTCGCCTTCGACCGCTTCTGGGCGATTGGCTCGGGGCGTGCTTTTGCGCTCGGTGCGATGTATGCGGGATGGGACAAGGCGAAGAGAGGGCGCGACGTGGCAGAACTCGGCGCCAACGCCGGCTGCGAGTTTGACAAGAGTTCATCAGGGCCCGTCGTGGTGCACACGACAGTTCACAAAGTCAAGACAAGGTAGAGCAAACATGAGCGCAATCGACATCAAGGTTCCCGACATTGGCGACTTCAAGGACGTGCCGGTGATCGAAGTGCTGGTCAAGGTGGGCGACACGGTGAGCAAAGAGCAATCGCTGATCACGGTCGAGTCCGACAAGGCGACGATGGAGATACCCTCTCCCGAAGCCGGCGTCATCAAGAGCCTCTCAGTCAAGCTCGGCGATGTGATGAACACCGGCGTGGTGATCGGCATGATCGAGGTCGGCAGCGCAGCGGCGCAAGCCGCGCCTGTTGCTGCGGTTCCGGCCGCCGCCCTAGCCAGCGCTGCCTCCGCGCCCGCCGCCGCAGCTTCAAAGGCCGCCGCCCCCCCTGTCGCTGAAACCCGCTCCCAGAGCGCGTCTTCAGCCACCATACCTTCTGCACCCGCTCCCACCAAGGCTTCCGGGATAGTGCCTCAAGGCGATTTGCACGCCGAAGTCCTCGTCCTCGGCGCCGGCCCTGGCGGCTACACCGCCGCATTCCGCGCCGCCGACCTCGGCAAAAAAGTCATCCTTATCGAGCGCTACCCGACGCTAGGCGGCGTCTGCCTCAACGTCGGCTGCATCCCGTCCAAAGCCCTGCTGCACGCCGCCAAGGTCATCACCGAAGCCGAAGAAATGGAACACAACGGCGTCAGCTTCGGCAAAGCCAAAGTGGACGTCGACAAGCTGCGCGGCTGGAAAGAATCCGTCATCAGCAAACTCACCAAGGGTCTCGGCTCGATGGCCAAAGGCCGCAAGGTCACGGTGGTCGAAGGTGTGGGCAAATTCACCTCGCCCAACATGATCGAAGCCGCCACCAAAGACGGCGTCAAAACAATCTCGTTCGATCACTGCATCATCGCCGCCGGCTCGCAAGTGGCGAAGATCCCCGGCTTCCCCTATGACGACCAGCGCCTGATGGATTCCACCGGCGCACTCGAATTGGCCGACATCCCGCGCCGCCTGCTGGTGATCGGCGGCGGCATCATCGGCCTTGAAATGGCCTGCGTGTACGACGCGCTCGGCTCCAAAGTCACAGTAGTCGAATTCGCCGACGGCCTGATCCCCGCCGCCGACCGTGACATGGTCAAACCCCTGCACAAGCGCATCGAAAAACGCTACGAAGCCATTTACCTCAAGACCAAAGTCGTCAAGCTCGACGCTAAACCCGAAGGCCTGCTCGCCACTTTCGAAGGCGCGGACGGCCAGGCCGCACCGCAACCAAGCCAGCAAATGTTCGACCGCGTGCTGCTCTCGGTGGGCCGCCGCCCCAACGGCAAAGAAGTCGGCGCAGAAGCGGCAGGCGTCAGCGTGAACGAGCGCGGCTACATCCCGGTAGACAAACAGCAGCGCACCAACCAATCACACATATTCGCAATAGGAGATATCTGCGGCGAACCCATGCTCGCGCACAAAGCCACCTACGAAGCCAAGATCGCAGCAGAAACCATTGATGGCCACAAAGTAGGATTCGACGCCCTCACCGTGCCATCAGTCGCCTACACCGACCCCGAGATCGCATGGATGGGCCTCACCGAAACGCAGGCCAAGCAGGACGGCATCGAATACAAGGCGGCAAGCTTCCCCTGGGCCGCCTCAGGCCGCGCGATTGCTAATGACCGTACTGAAGGCGCGACCAAACTGCTCTACGACCCGAAAACCAAACGCATCCTCGGCGCCGGCATCGTCGGCCCGAACGCGGGCGAACTGATCGCCGAAATGACGCTCGCGCTGGAGATGGGGTCAGACCTCGAAGACATCGCGCTCACCATCCATCCGCATCCGACCTTGTCGGAGACGCCGTTCTTCGCGGCCGAGGTGGCGTTGGGGACGATTACGGACATGATGCCGGGGAAGAAGTAGTCATCAATTGCACACCGTGGTTGGTTGAATATTTTGGCCTAGCAAGGCGCCAGACCAAAGCAAAGCGATTTCCGGTGGCCTGCACATCAGTTTGTGGGTGGTAGCCCCCAAAACACCGGATCCTTTGACAAATTCTGAGCGCGCTGCAGTTGTTCGTTAGATAGCATTGAAGCCAGCTTGTCTCGCTTTACGGCTGACTCGAGTCTCCGGTCTCGCCAACCTGGAACTGTGTAGTCCCACTGAGGGGTACCCCATGGGATCATCATTACATCCTGAGCCGCAGCAATGTTGAACCAAGCATATGCATAATCCGATGCTTTCGGAACACCCAATCCGGTTTCGTACATTTTTCCTAACGTAAAAGCGGGGAAATTATCAAATTGTTCCATCGGGATGTGGCGTTTTCTAGCGTCGGATATTGCTTTACGAAACCACGACGCGGCTACAGTTGGATTTGCGGGTATGCCCTTCCCATCCAAATGCATCAAGCCGAGCTCGATTGCCGCTCTGCTCCTAATATCTGTTTGGGTACTTTGCGAGGCAATTTCTGTGAGCGCCGCGAAAGCTGCTGAGAAGTTTTGCGGTGAGCTCCTGCCGGATAGCATAGCTAGCGCTTCGTTTAACGGTTTTGTTATTGCATAGACCTCGTTTCGCCGATCCGATTCGGCTTTTCGCTCAGCTTCTTCAGCCTGGAATTTTTGTTCATTTTCGTGTTCGATATAGGCATATGTAGAGATACCAGCAACAAGCAAAACCCCAAGTCCCCCTAATAGCCATTTCGATTCGGTCCCATTGGATAGGTTGGATGGCGTCGTGGCGATGTGCGCCGAACTTGCGGCGGGCACCAGATCGCTCACTACCGAACTCTTGCTGAGTCCGTTCCCATTTTTGAGACGTTCTGCATTGGAATAATCGTACGCATCGCGTTTAGCTGGATCCGAAAGAACTTCATAGGCAAGATCAATCACCGCCAGATGTTTGAGCGACTCAGCGTCGGCGTCGCGATTGGCATATTTGCCGCGCAACCGCATATATGCCGCCTCGATCACGTCTGGGCTTGCGGTTTGTGCTACTTCAAGAACGTCATATAAAGAATTGGTCATTTTGAATTTGCACGGCTCCTATTTCATGGATGAGATTTTCAGCAAAACCAAAAATCCAACTAGCACAGCTACTGCAAGCAATATTCTGAGCGATAGCATTTACGATTCTCCCAGGGTTTAGTAAGAATCGATCATCGCGCTTTCGTCTGGATCCGCACATCGGGGTTCCGGCAAGATCCGCGAAACTTTCACTGGATATCATGAAAGCCCCTCTTGACAAATTTCTCACCTGCCATACGAAATTTCTACAATGACGGAAGTGTAAGCGTCATGTGAAAAAGAGAAAACAAGAGAAATATTCTGCGCCGGGCAATCCAAACTATCCCAGCCTTCCGCATTTACCCACCTCGCGCTAGCCCAGATCAACAGTCATGCCTGAATCAAAAGGGGGCAGGCACGATTTGAATTTATCAAATCTCTGCAATCCGCTCCCACCAACGATTCCAGGCAAATGGACCATGAACGCCTGAAACCTGCTACCAGAGCCACTCTTGGATGAGTGGCATATCGCGATTTCAGAATCAATCTCTCCTCTCCACAATTTGCCGCTCCGCCACGCGTTTCCGTGGCGGGGCGCAGTGCGGGCAGCGGCACCGCCTGATCCCCGGGTTCGATCACGGCTCGCACCTTTGCCCTATCATTGGCACTCTACACGGCCTTCAGGTGACGCCATGTCCACGTTTGAACGCATTACGCAAGACCCCGCGCAAATGGGCGGGAAGGCCTGCGTCCGCAATATGCGGGTGACAGTCGGCATGATCGTCGGGCAGATTGGTGCCGGGCGCAGCATTGAAGAGATGCTGGCTGACTATCCCTATCTGGAGCGTGAAGACATTCTCCAGGCGTTGCGTTACGCCGCGTGGCTGGCCGAAGAGCGTGAGGTTGTGCTGGCACCCGCGTGAAGCTGATCATCGACATGAATCTCGCGCCGCGTTGGGTGGAAACGCTGGCGGCTGCAGGGATTCAAGCTTGGCATTGGTCAACCATCGGCGCGGTGACTGCGCCGGATGAAGCAATCATGGCGTGGGCAATTACCGGGAATTATGTGGTGCTTACCAACGATCTGGATTTTGGCGCGATCCTCGCTGCATCACGCGGGGCTAAGCCGAGCGTGGTTCAGATTCGTGGTGACGATCTCAATCCCGACGCGATCGGCGGAAAGGTAATCGCGGCGCTGCGGCAACTGGAGGCTGAATTGCTGGCGGGTGCGCTCGTCACCATTGATCCTGTGCGAACGCGTTTGCGCATATTGCCGATGCATTGATGAGTTGGGGCTTGCCGTGGCGGCCATCGTCATATGCGGTCGTAGGGGGCGTCCTCTTCGTTGTCCCAGACGGTTGCGAAACTGGGTTCCGATGTGCTGGCAGCGGCCTGGGTGAGACGTTCGTCATCGGCGCGGATGCGCAAGTATTCTTTGTGCCGCCGCGCGGTGTCGGGCGGCCAAGTATCGGACGTGTCGCAACCGATATAAGCGGCCATCTTTTGCGCAAGTGTCTTAGATTTGCGAACGGCGCGCGGCTTCGTGCGCGCTGGTCTGACCGGATCAAATGTACCCATGATGCTCTCCAAGAAAGCGGATGATAAATGGTGCCACGCAACCAGATTGCGTCGCACCCAATGTTCGGCAGGCGCTTCTGCGAGCCACCCCTTGCTATCATCTGTGGATGAAGCCTGACTCACGCAAAATCAAACCTGAAGATGTGCGGCGTGGCGCCGCGCGCAGTGTTTCCAAACGGGCAGCGTCCGCGGCCAGTCTGGCGGAGCATTTGCTGGCGATGCCCAAAAGCGCCAAGGCCAAGACCGGCGTCAGTCCGGCGCGTCTGGATCTGGAACCCCGCGACATTGAGCACTTTGTGCCGACGGGCGCGCGCGCGAAGATTACCTACGTAAACGGCTTGCCGGTGATTCAGGCGCCGCCCGGCTCGCGCAAAATAACCTCCGAAGATGTGATAGCGCAGCAGAATTAAGCCAAGGTGCTGATGTGCCGCCGGCTGATTTGATCTTAGCCTTCGACCACAAACCCCAATCGCGCCTTCTTCGCGAGCGCCAACAACGCCGCGTCGCGCGTGAGCAGCGCGCGGTTTTCCACTGCGGCGGCGCCGAGCAGCATCCGGTCATAAATATCGGCGTGACTGTGTTCGAAGCGCGTGCTTTCCGCGATGTGGCTTGCCATCAGCGGCAGCAGCGCAATCCCGTCTTGTTCGAGATGCCGGACGATGACGGGTACCTCAGGGATTTCAGCCCTGCCTGCCAGCGAAAGAAAGCACGTTTCAATCAACGTGACCGCACTGACAGCGCAATCACTGTCTTCGATCAGCATGCGCGCTGGTTTTCCGAGGCGCGCGCTGCCGGCCAGCCACCAGATGGCAATGTGCGTGTCGAGCACCAGCCTCATGCTTTGCGCTCGACACGCTTTTGCACAGCGCGTTTTCGCGCCCGAGGCTTGCGCGCTGTCACCAGATAGGGCGTCTTGGGCCCTTGCACGGAAAGTGTCACCGGTTCATCGGGAAAGATGCTTTTCGGGATCATCATCTCGTTGATCATTCGATTGGTCTCCGGGCTGTCCCAATCATCGGCGAGCCAGATTTTTCCCTTGAGCGAGCCGGGCTTGCGTTTGTGTTTCACTGGGGTGTATTTGGTGATCTGCACCACCGCCTCGCCGTTGCGCGCGAGGATCACTTGTTCGCCGTCGAGCACGGCTTGCACCAGTTTTGAAAGGTGCGTTTTGGCTTCGTGCATGTTTACTTGCATGAGCTGCCTCAATCAGAGTTGGAGTTAGCTAACATGACTAACAGTTTACTCCAACCGCTCAGTTGCAGCGCTGACCTGGCATAACAAAGGGATTCTGTACTTGTTTAACGGGAGCCGTGGTGGCCAATCCGCAACGCACACGCCAGCAGCACGCCGAGTAACACGCCCCACGCCAGACTGTTCGCGCCGAGTGCGAGCCATTGCATTGCGGGCGACAGGCGCGCACCGCCATCGCCGACGATAGACATCAGGGGCTGAAGCAGAATGTCAGTCATGGAATCAACGGCGGTCGCTCCCGCCGCCGCCGGCTTGCCATCGAAACGCCGCATGGCCGAGCCGAAGCTGAACAGGATCAGCGTGACCGTCACCACCGCGTGCAGCACGCTCATGCCGGCGATGCAGGCGAGAAAACGCCGGTAGGTCGTGCGCATCCGGTCGGCGGCAAATGCGCCGAGCGTGATGCCGGCCAGCCAGCCCAGTACGATGGCGATTGACACCAGGTGCGAATCATTGCTGTCGCGAAACTGCACGAGCAGCGCGGCAATCGGCACGGCGGGCAGTGCCACCGTTATCAACGCGATGCGCTTGCCACGCAGGTGGCTGACGCTATAGGCGAGCCAAAGGTAGAGCGCGGCGACGATGACCTCGCCGCCCATTTTGCCGACCCAGAGGAAGCCCAAGCCGAGAAACGACAGGGCGAAAGCGGCGAGTGCGGCGATAATTTCGATCATGTGAGGCTCCCGGCGGTAGATCCGCGATTGGCAGTGACGGCATTTAAGCGCCAGGTACGGCTGCGCGGCAAGTGCAATCGAATTCGTAGCAGCTTGTGCCACCACAGGTGGTGTTCGCCCGTGTTTGGTGCATTTTCTGTGGTGAGGCGCATTAATACGGTGCACCAGCTTGCCGGGTTGGCTCGCCCTGCTTATGGCACAATGCGCGGCTGTTTTTTGCAGCCACCGGGACGGTGCGGTGATCCTCGTTCGCGCTTGTCCGATCGACATTACCCGCGTTGACCGCAACGTAGTCCGTGGCATGAAAGCTGCTGTTTGTTGTTTGTTTCGCAAGGTGTAATTTTGGTCAATCCGATTCCCCAGGAGATAACAATGGCGATGACTGCCAACGATGTGCTGAAAATGGCGAAAGACAACGAAGTCAAATTCGTTGATTTTCGCTTTACCGATACCAAGGGCAAGGAGCAGCACGTCTCCGTGCCGGTCAAGGCTTTTGACGAATCCAAATTCACCGAAGGCCATGCTTTTGACGGGTCGTCAATCGCCGGCTGGAAGGGCATTGAAGCCTCGGACATGCTGCTCATGCCCGATCCGAATACCGCCCACCTCGACCCTTTCTTTGACGAAAACACGCTGATCCTGACTTGCGATGTGCTTGAGCCGTCGACCGGCAAAGGCTACGATCGCGACCCGCGCTCGCTCGCCAAGCGCGGCATGGCGCACCTAAAGTCATCGGGGATCGGTGACGATGCATTCTTTGGCCCGGAACCCGAGTTTTTCGTGTTCGATTCGGTGGCCTGGAATGTGGACATGTCCGGCTCGTCGTGCAAGGTGTGGTCGGTCGAAGCCGCATGGGATGGCGACAACCGCAACGAAGGTCAGGGCAACCAGGGCCATCGTGCGCCGGTAAAGGGCGGCTATTTCCCGGTGCCGCCGCAGGACACGCTGCAAGACATGCGCTCGGAAATGTGCATCCTGCTCGAGCAACAGGGCGTCGAAGTCGAAGTGCATCACCACGAAGTGGCGACCGCCGGCCAGTGCGAAATCGGCACCAAGTTCGCGTCGCTGGTGCAGCGCGCCGACTGGTCGCAGATTCTGAAATACACGGTGCAAAACGTCGCCCACGCCTATGGCAAAACCGCGACCTTTATGCCGAAGCCTATCGTTGGCGACAACGGCTCGGGCATGCACGTGCACCAGTCGATCTGGAAAGACGGCAAAAACCTGTTCGCCGGCAACGGCTACGCGGGTCTGTCCGAATTTGCGCTGTATTACATCGGCGGCATCATCAAGCATGCGCGCGCGCTCAATGCCATCACCAACTCGGGTACCAACTCTTACAAACGTCTGGTGCCGGGCTTTGAAGCGCCGGTCAAGCTGGCCTACTCTGCCCGCAATCGTTCGGCGTCGATTCGCATCCCTTATGTACAGGGCGACAAGGCGCGCCGCATCGAAGTGCGCTTCCCCGATCCGCTCACGAACCCGTATCTCGGCTTCACCGCGATGATGATGGCGGGTCTGGACGGCGTCCAGAACAAGATTCACCCCGGCGATCCGTCCGACAAGAATCTGTACGATCTGCCGCCCGAAGAAGACGCGAAGATCCCGACCGTGTGCTCAAGCCTGGAGCAGGCTCTCGAAGCGCTCGAAAACGATCATGAGTTCCTCACCCGTGGCGGCGTGTTCAGCAAGGACATGATCGCCGCTTATATCGAACTCAAGATGGCCGATGTCACGCGTTTCCGCATGACCACCCACCCGGTGGAGTACGACATGTACTACAGCTCGTAAGCGGTCTGCGCGTCAAGCGCTCCGTTCGCGCAACGGGTCACGCAGGTGATCACGCAGCTGAGTTGAGAAAAAGGCACGCCGCAAGGCGTGCCTTTTGTCTTCCAGGATGTCTTTCAGGAATCTTTTTGTAAACATAGTCTTGCCCGGATGCGTTAAGCTATCAAATGAAATTTCAGCCACAGGCAATGGAATCCGGCTGCAAGTCGCGATTGGACTTGCAGCGAGGAGGTGAGCGATGAAGATGCTGACGAAAAACGGGTTGATCGCAATTGCCGCAGCAGGTGTGTTTGCGTCGGGTGCGCTGGGCGCTACGTGGGCGCAATCGCAGGCGGGCGACACGTCCACCGACACCCAGCGCAGTGAGACTGGCGGCGACAAGGGTGCCAGCAAGAAGGCGGCCCCCAAGAAGGAAGCGCCCTCCAAGGAAGCGCCCTCCAAAAAAGCGGCGGCGGCCAAAAAAGAAAGAGAAGCGGTCGCCGAGCGCGCATCGCGCATTGCTCCCGACGCGCCGGTGCTGGCAGCAGGCGGAGTCTTCAAATGCGTAGACCGTGACGGCAACATTACCTACGGCAACGTGGGTGATGTCAAAGGCTGCAAGAAAATCGACACCGAAGCCCCCAACACCGTGCCGTTCCCCAAGCCGTCGGCAGCAACGGCGGGACGTGCGCCAAGCAAGTCTGAGACTGGCGGCGCGCAGCGCGCGCGCGACACCGACCGCCGCCGTATTCTGCAGGAAGAGCTGGCGTCGGAAGAGAAAAAACTCGCGGAATTGAAGAAGGAATTCAACGGTGGCGAGCCGGAGCGGCGCGGTGACGAGAAAAATTTCGCCAAGTATCAGGAGCGCACTGACAAGCTTAAAGCGGACCTGACGCGCAGCGAGTCGAACATTGAGTCGCTGCGGCGCGAGATTTCGGCGATTCGCGACTAAACCGCGCCGGTGGCATGGAAGCCGGCGTGCGAGCCGGCTTTTTTCTTTTTGGGGATCCGTTTTGGTATCGAGCAAAAAAGCTGCCGCGCGCAAAGCGATGCCCCGCAAGAACCTGGCAGCGGTGAAGAACGCGTTACCAGGCAAGAACATTGCGGCGATAAAAAGCGTGTCTGCGGGCACCAGCGTGCCGCCTGGCAAGAGCGTGATGCGGCGCAACGGGGTGCCGGACAAAAAAACGCCGCCGCGCCGGCCCATCACCGCGCCTGCGGTGGTGATACCCGGATATGCTGGTCTCGACCTGCTGCCGTCTGCGGTCTTGCTGGCAGACGCACAGTTTCGCGTGGTGCATGCAAATTCAGCCGCAGAAAATCTCTTCGAGACCAGCGCGCGCAGCCTGATTGGCCGGGCCGTGACCGACGTGCTGCCAGACGAAGCGCTCGGGCGCATGTTGAGCGAAGTGGTGGATGAAGAGTGGAGCCACCGCACCCAGGAGATTGAAGTGGCGCCGCCCGGGCGTACGCCGATATTGGTGGCCTGCGTGGTCACACCGGCGCATCAGCCGCCAGTGCGCGTACTGCTTGAATTGCAGGTGATCGACCAGCGCCTGCGCGTCGCGCGCGAAGAGCGCATCGCCGAGCAGGCGGGGGCCAATCGCGAGTTGATCCGCAATCTCGCGCACGAGATCAAAAATCCGCTGGGTGGCATTCGCGGCGCAGCGCAATTGCTGGAGCGCGAATTGCCCGGCGCAGCGCTGCGCGAATACACGCAAGTGATTGTCAAAGAGTCAGACCGCTTGCAGGCACTGCTTGATCGCATGCTCACGCCGCACCGGCCGCCTCGCATCGCCGCGGTCAATATCCACGAGGTGCTGGAGCGCGTGCGCAGTCTGCTCGCGGCAGAGTTCCCCGGCCAAATCCGCCTGATCCGCGACTACGACACCTCTCTGCCCGAATTGCGCGGCGATGTCGAACAGTTGATTCAGGTGGTGCTCAATGTGGCGCGCAATGCGGCGCAGGCCCTGCTTGGGGCTGCTACCCCGCAGCCGCAAATCCGCCTCAAGACCCGCGCTGCGCGCCAGGTGACGCTGCACAAAGAACGCTTTCGATTGGCACTGGACTTGCATGTAGAAGACAACGGGCCGGGCGTCCCCGCCGAGATTCGCGACCGCATCTTTTATCCCCTGGTGTCGGGGCGCGAGGGCGGCAGCGGCTTGGGGTTGACCCTGGCGCAGTCTTTCGTGCAGCAGCATCGCGGCGCGATCGAGTGCGACAGCCGGCCCGGACAAACAGTGTTCAAGATTTTGTTGCCGTTAGGGTAGACCGGTATCCGCGGCGGCGCATCCGCAACAATCGACGCAATGGAAGCATTCGGTGCAGGGCCGACGGTATGGTTGAGGTAATTATCGCAGGTGCAGCACCGGCAGCAAGGAAAGCAATGAAACCAATCTGGGTGGTTGACGACGACAAATCGATTCGCTGGGTGCTCGAGAAGGCGCTGGCACGCGAGAACACTGCCTGCCGCTTGTTCGCATCCGCGCAGGAGGCCTTGGGCGCCCTCAAGACCGAAGCGCCGCAGGTGCTGGTGTCAGACATCCGCATGCCGGGCGCATCGGGTCTGGAACTGCTCTCGGCAATCAAGGAAAAGCATCCCGGCCTGCCGGTCATCATCATGACTGCGTACTCCGACCTGGAGAGCGCGGTGGCGGCGTTCCAGGGCGGTGCATTTGAATATCTGCCCAAACCGTTTGATGTCGACAACGCGATTGAATTGATCCGCCGCGCCATCGAGGAGTCGATGCGCGAAAGCTCGGCCGCCGAGCCGGCTGAAGCCACGCCGGAGATTCTCGGCGCGGCGCCGGCGATGCAGGAAGTGTTTCGCGCCATCGGCCGCCTCGCGCAGTCGCACGCCACTGTGCTCATCAATGGCGAATCGGGCAGCGGCAAGGAACTGGTCGCGCGTGCCTTGCACCGGCACAGCCCGCGCGGTGCCAAGGCGTTTGTGGCGATCAACACGGCCGCCATTCCCAAAGACTTGCTGGAGTCGGAATTGTTCGGCCACGAGCGTGGTGCCTTTACCGGCGCGCAGACCATGCGCCGCGGGCGCTTTGAGCAGGCCGAGGGCGGCACGCTGTTCCTCGACGAAATCGGCGACATGCCGGCCGAGTTGCAGACGCGTTTGCTGCGCGTACTTTCGGATGGACAGTTCTACCGCGTCGGCGGACATCAGCCGATCAAGACCAATGTGCGCGTGATTACCGCGACCCACCAAAATCTTGAAAAACGCGTTACGGAAGGCTTGTTCCGCGAGGACTTGTTTCACCGCCTCAACGTGATTCGCCTGCGCCTGCCCTCACTCTCCGAGCGGCGCGAAGACATCCCTTTGCTGACGCGGCATTTCCTCGCGCGCAGCGCACGCGAGCTTGGTGTTGAAGGCAAGCGCATTTCCGATGCGGCGCTCAAATACCTGACCACACTGAACTGGCCCGGCAACGTGCGTCAGCTCGAAAACGTCTGCCACTGGCTGACCGTGATGGCGCCGGCGCAGAACATTGAAGTGGCCGATTTGCCGCCTGACCTGCGCGATGGCAAGGGTGTTGGTAGTGCTGGAGGCGGGAGCGGTACGGAAGCGAGCGCGGACTGGGTGAGCGCGCTCGAGCGCGAAGCTACACGCCGTCTTGCCGCCGGCGAGTCCGGCATTGGCGATGACTTGACGCGTGCATTTGAGACTGCACTTATCAAGATGGCGCTCAAACAAACCGGCGGCCGGCGTATCGAAGCCTCGCTCCTGCTGGGCATGGGGCGCAACACCATCACGCGCAAAATTGCCGAACTGAAGATCGACGACGAGTAGGCGTCCCGCTTGAGTGGCGGGACATTCGGCAACGGGCCGCGCATGTCAGCAGCGGCCTGCGGCGCTCAGCGTTGCGCGATGGCCTCCACGTGTTCACGCTTTCCCGGTAGAGCCGAAGCCCCCGGCACCGCGCTCGCTTGCGGCAAAGTCTTCAACCACGTTGAACGCCACCTGCGCGACCGGTACGACGATCAGTTGCGCAATACGGTCCAGCGGTTTTAATTCGAACGGCGTGCTGCTGCGGTTCCACAGGGCGCATGTCAGCGGTCCCTGGTAGTCCGAGTCGATCAAGCCCACCAGATTGCCGAGCACGATGCCGCTCTTTGAGCCGAGGCCGGAGCGCGGCAGCACCAGCGCCGCATAGCCCGCATCGGCAATGTGGATCGCGATGCCGGTGGAAATCATTTTGGTTTCACCGGGCGCGAGCGTGAGCGGTGCGTCGATGCAGGCGCGTAAATCCAGCCCCGCACTGCCAGAGGTGGCGTAGGCGGGCAGATTGCCCTTGAGGCGGGGGTCGAGAATCTTGACGTCGAGCGATTTCATCGGCACGGCCCGCGTTTTTTCGCGGGCGAATAGAATGGCGGGCCACGATTGTAGCGATGCCCTGCCTGCAAGACGCCTTTGTAACCCGGTTCCAATCTGGCGGCAACCTGGTTGCAGCACGGTTTCAACACGGTGTCGTCTCGCCGTACTTTGCTTCCGCGCCTCCTCTTCCTCATTTCTATTCATTCCACGAGACCACCATGCACATCGTCATCCCCGACGACTATCAGAATTGTGTCCGTCACCTCGATGCATTCAAGCAATTGAGCGGCCATCAGGTCACGATTTACAACGACACGGCGTCTGACATCGACACCCTCGCCACGCGCTTTGCCGGCGCCGATGCACTGGTGCTGACGCGCGAACGCACCGCCATCACGCCCGCGCTGCTGGCCCGTTTGCCCAAACTCAAAATTATCAGCCAGACCGGCAAGGTGTCGAACCATCTCAAGGTGGCCGACTGCACGGCGCGCGGCGTGGCGGTGGCCGAAGGCAGCGGTGGTCCGGTTGCCACCGCCGAGCTGACCTGGGCGCTGCTGCTCGCGGCCATGCGCCATCTGCCGCAGGAAGTCGCGCGCCTCAAAGCCGGACAGTGGCAGCACACGCTGGGCCGTCAGGTCAAGGGCAAGCGCCTCGGTGTGTGGGCCTACGGCAAGATCGGCAAGATCGTCGCCGGTTACGGCAAGGCCTTCGGCATGAACGTATGGGTGTGGGGCCGCGAAGGGTCGGTCGCTGCTGCGAAGGCGGATGGTTTTGATGCGGCGCCGTCGCGCGAAGCTTTCTTCGCCGAGAGCGACATCGTGTCGCTGCACGTGCGCCTCAATGCCGAGACACGCGGTCTGGTCAAGGCCGCTGATCTCGCGCGCATGAAGAGCGATGCCCTGATCGTCAACACCAGCCGCGCCGAGTTGGTCGAGGTCGATGCACTGGCCAACGCGCTCAAGGCCGGCCGCCCCGGCTTCGCGGCGGTCGATGTGTATGAGAGCGAGCCGGTGCTCGGCGCAGCACATCCGCTGCTCGCCATGCCCAACGCGGTGTGTACGCCGCATCTGGGTTACGTCGAGGCGAGCAATTACGAGATGTACTACGGCGATGCATTTGGCAACATCATCGCGTTTGCTGCGGGCACGCCGAAAAATATCGCTAATCCGGAAGTGCTGAAGGTCTGAGAAGCGCATGGATAGGGCGTCTTCGCGCTCATACATACAAGAATGGCTCCCACCAAGGCTTTCAACGAACTGTATTGAAGGAAATTGACCCAATGAGTCCGACCATCGCCAAGCCGCCGGCCTGGCAAGAAGACATCTACACCGCGCTCAAACAAGGCGGCATTCAACAAGTGAGTTACGTGCCCGATGCCGGCCACGCCCATGTGATTCGCCGCGTGCATGCGGACCCGTCGATGCGTGCCGTGGTGATGACCACCGAAGAAGAAGGCGTGGCGATGGTGTGCGGCGCGTGGCTGGGCGGCCAGCGTGCGGCACTGTTGATGCAGAGCAGCGGCGTCGGCAATTGCGTCAACATGTTTTCGCTGATCGAGAACTGCCGCTTTCCGTTTTTTGCGCTCATCACCATGCGCGGTGAGTGGGCCGAGTTCAACCCCTGGCAAGGGCCGATGGGCCGCGCCACGCAGCAGTCGATGGAGATGATGGGTATCACGGTGCATCGCGTCAGCCATGCCGATGAAGTCGCTGACACCGTTGCGGCCGGCCTTGACGCGGCGTTTGAGGCGGGTGAGCCGGTGGCGATTCTGCTGTCGCAAAAATTGATTGGCCGCAAAAAGTGGGGCAAAGCAAAATGAAAAAATCCACTAGCCGTGCCGCTTCTAAACGTGCCACCAGCGCAGGCACCGCACTGATCGACCGCCGCGCCTTTGTTGCGAAACTCATCGCGGCATGTCCTGGCGCCATGGTGGTCACCGGCCTGGGCTCGTCCTCTTATGACGCCTTTGCCGCCGGTGATCGTGACGAGAATTTCTATCTCTGGGGCGCAATGGGTGGCGCAGCGGCGATGGCACTCGGTATTGCCATCGCGCAGCCGAAGAAAGCCGTCCTCGTCATCACTGGTGATGGCGAGCAGTTGATGGGCTTGGGCGCACTTGCCACCATCGGCGCCCAGCAGCCGAAAAATCTTTCGATCGTGGTCATCGACAATGGCCTTTACAGCGAGACCGGCGGTCAGCGCAGCCACACCAGTCAAGGCACCAGTTTGGCTGCTGTAGCACGCGCGTGCGGCTTTGCCGACGCAAGCGAGATTCACAATTTGTCCGAAGTAGCCGGGCTTGCCAAGCGCATCAATGCGCGTAGCGGTTGTTTACTGGCGCAGGTGCAGGTCGAGCCGGTCGAGCTGCCGCGCGTGCTGCCGCCGCGCGATGGCGTGTATTTGAAGAATCGTTTTCGCCAGTCTTTGGGGCTGGCGCCGATGTGAATGTGGTCAGTCCACCAGGAGGAATCATGGATCGAATTGCCGAACGCAGCCAGGCCATTGCCGCCACCATGGCAGATGTGCGCCTGATTGAACAGCAGGACGGAGTTACGCGGTCATCTCTCGCAAAAATGCGCGCGCGTCTGAGCCTGTTGGCACAGCGCACGGACCTGTTTACCCTCGATGACTATCCGCCGCCAGTGCCGGGCGGGCCGCGCACCTCCTGCCTCTACCGGCTCTCGGAGGAGGCCGATCATCGCTTCGCGCTCTATGCCAACGCTGCGCAGGGTACCTACGACACGCCCGCACACAACCACACCACCTGGGCGGTGATCGTTGGCGTGAGCGGCGAAGAACTCAACCGCTTCTACGACCGTAGTGACGATGGCGGTGTGCGCGAAAAAGGCCAGCATGTGGTGCAGCAAGGAACTGGCGTGTCCTTCATGCCGGATGACCTGCATTCGATCCATATCAAGGCACCGTTGCTCAACTTTCACATGTATGGCCTCGGGCTGGAGCAACTCGCGCGCCGCGAGTATTACAAGGCTGCCGAGAAAACCTGGGCGATCTTTCCGCCGCATACCGACATCCGCGAAGCGCGCGTAGCGTCAGCATGACGTCCAACATCAGCGCGCAGGCGTTGCGCGACCTGCTGTTGGCGGGCAGTGAACTGGCGTTGCTGGATGTGCGCGAGCAGGGAGTGCATTACCAGGGGCATCCGTTCTTCGCTTGCTCGCTGCCACTGTCGCGCATCGAACTCATGGTGCGTGATCTGGTGCCGCGGCTGACTGCGCCGCTGGTGTTGCTTGATGGCGGTGACGAAAGCGTCGGCGGCCTCGCTGAGCGCGCCGCCGCCAAACTGGCCGCGCTGGGCTACACCGATATCAGTATCCTCGACGGTGGTTGCGCTGCATGGAAGGCGAGCGGTGGTGAATTGTTCTCCGGCGTCAACGTGCCGTCCAAGGCCTTCGGCGAATTCATTGAGCATCACTACGGCACGCCGCGCATGCCGCCGGTGGAAATACAAAAACTTATTGATAGCGGGCGCAAACTGGTCATTCTCGACTCGCGCCCCTACGACGAATATCACCGCATGAACATTCCCGGCGGCATCGATGCGCCGGGCGCAGAACTGGCGTATCGCGTGCATGACCTCGCGCCCGATCCGGACACATTGGTGGTGGTCAATTGCGCCGGGCGCACGCGCAGCATCATTGGCTGCCAGTCGCTGCGCAACGCCGGTATTCCCAATGACGTGGTGGCATTGAAGGACGGCACCATGGGCTGGGAGTTGGCGGGCTTCGCATGCGAGCGCGGGTCAACCCGTGAAGCACCGCTGCCCTCGGCCGAGGGATTGGTCAAGGCACGCGCGGCGGCAGAGCGCGTGGCCAAGCGCTTCGAGGTGAAGTTCGCCAGCCGCGTGCAGGTGCAGGCTTGGCAAGCGGATGCTACGCGCACGCTGTATCTGCTCGACGTGCGCTCGCGGCAGGAGTTTGAAGCCGGGCGCATCGCCGGTTCGCGTCATGCGCCTGGCGGGCAATTGGTGCAGGCCGCCGACGAATACGTCGGTGTACGTGCATCACGCGTCGTGCTCATCGACCCGGCGCGCGTGCGCTCGGTGATGACCGCGTCGTGGCTGAACCAATTAGGCTGGGACGAGGTCCATGTGCTCGAACCCGAAGGCGCCGGGGGCTTGGATGGCTGGCCGCAAGAGAGCGGCCCGCGCAGGCCGGCAGCCGCAGGGTTCAGTGCCTGGCAGACCATCACGCCGCAGGATGCCGCAAAGGACATTGCACACCCCGGCACGCTGGTATTGGACTTCGCCAACAGCCTCAAATTTCGTGCGCGTCACGTCGCGGGCGCAAAGTGGGCGGTGCGCGCGCGGCTCGATGCAGCGCGTGTGCAATGCGGTAGCGCGCAAACCCTGCTGCTCACCTCGGACGATGGCGTCCTGGCCCATCTCGCCGCGCCAGAAGCCGCTGCGCTATGGCCGGGCGCCGAAGTGCGTGTGATCGAGGGTGGCAATGCCGCGTGGGTTGCCGCCGGGTTGCCCACCGGGACCGGCATCGGCGCCCACAACGCAACGACGACGCTCGATGACGTTTGGTACAAGCCCTATGACCATCTGCAGCCGGGCGATTATGAAAAACACGCGCGTGCCTATCTCGACTGGGAAGTGGCATTGGTCGAACAGATTCGCCGTGATCCGGCGATCCGCTTTCGCGCCTACGACTGAACCGGTCTGCCGGTGCGGATGCTGGCAACCGCCGCGAAGCTGATGACTATGCGGGCGCTTGCCATGGCGGCGCCACCAGTCTGCGCTTGCCGTCACTGGTGCGGCGTATTCCCGGTTCGTCCAACGCTTCGCGATCCCACAACTGGCAGGTGACCTGTTTGTGCTTCTGGTCGAGGCCCTCGCAGTAGTTGGTGTACTCGCACAGACGCACTTCGCTGCCGAGGCCCAGCGAGGTCTTGAGCGCCCAGTCGGGGTCGGCGAGGCTTTGCCGTGCGGTGCCAACGATGTCGCCGTCCCCGCGCGTGAGGATGCCTTCGGCCATCTCGAAATTGTGGATGCCGCCGGTACACACCACCGGTGTGTCATGGCCCGCCGCGCGGATCGCACGCCGGATCGATGCCGTGGCCGCGACGTTGCGCCCGAACGGGCCGAACTCATCGGACAAATATTGCGGCATGCATTCGTAGCCGCTGCGCCCGGTGTACGGGTAGGCGGCGGCGCCAATGCCGGGCTGCTTGGCGTCGTCGAATTTGCCGCCGCGTGAGGTTGACAGGTAGTCCATGCCCGCGCGCGCGAACTCGACGCCGAACCACGCTGCGTCATCGACATTGTTGCCACCGTCAATGCACTCATCGGCCAGATAGCGGCAACCGACCACGAAATCATGTCCCACCGCCGCGCGTACCGCCGTGTAGACCTCCAGCGGCAGGCGCGCACGATTGGCGCGTGTACCGCCATAGCCATCATCGCGTGTGTTGGTGGCCGAGAGAAACGACGCCATGGTGTAAGCGTGGGCGTAGTGCAGTTCCACACCATCGAAGCCAGCCGTGCGCGCGCGCGCCGCTGCTGCCGCAAACAGGGGCGGCAGTGTCTGCGGCAGGCCACGGATGTGCGGCAGGCGGGTATCGGTCACGCGCTCACGCGCGCCACACTGCAAGGCTTCAACTTCGCTTGCATCCAGGACTGATGGCAAGGCTTCGGCCGGCATTGCCGCCAGATGCGCGCGTACGGCTTCGTCAGGCCAGCTTTCGGCACCCAGCCGCACGCGGTGCTGCGGTGTGATGGCGAGAAAGCGCTGAAAGAATTTTTCCGGCTCCGGGCGTTTGCGAATATTGAGGAAATCGATGATCTGGATGAACACGCGCGTATGCCCGTCACTGGCGCGGCGGATGGTGGCGGCCAATTCGCGCAAGCCATCGAGATAGCGGTCATGGCCAATGCGCAGCAGCGGCCCGCTTGGCACATCGCGGATGCCGGTGGCTTCGATCACGATGGCGCCCGGGCGTCCGCGCGCAAAGCGCTCGTACCACTGCAACACATTGGGCGTCACCTCGCCCTCTTCGTTCGAGCGCCACGGCACCATGGCCGGCACCCAGGTGCGCTGTTCCAGCGTTACCGGGCCGACGCGCACGGGACTGAACAGACGCGACGCCATCGCCTCGGCGCGCGCCGGTACGCGTCCGGCGGAAGGATGAAACTTGATGCGCTGCGCGGGTTTCCACATGGCGTGACGGTGTTTGGTGAAGGCGTTTCGTGAAGGCGTGCTGCGTGATATTAGCTGCGCGCAGCGATTCTGTTGCGGCGGCCGTCAGTGAGGGCCGGGCGTGCGGCGCAAATACAGGACGTGCCGAAGCACGATAATGCTCAGCTGGTTTTCCGCGCTTCACATCTCTTTCACATGACCATCCGCCACGCAGAATCGATTGCCATCAGCCTGCCATTTGAAATGGGCGGCCCCAAGCCGATGTTCGCGGGGCTGCCGCGGCAGATGGATATTTTGCTGATTCGCATCGAAACCGATGATGGATTCACCGGTTGGGGCGAGGCCTTCGGCTTCGCCATCTGGCCCGCCACCAAAAGCGCGTTTGACAAATTGATCGTGCCGCAATTGACCGGTGTTGATGAGACCGATATCGCCGGCATTGCCAACAAATTTCAGCGCCAGTTTCATATCCTCGGGCGCGGTGGTGCCGCGACCTACGCGCTCTCCGGTCTGGACATTGCCTTGTGGGACATCGCTGGCAAGCGCGCAAACAAACCCTTGAGCGCCCTGCTCGGCGGCGCCAAACACAGCAGCCTGCCGGGCTATGCCAGTCTGATGCGTTACGCCGACACCACGCTGGTGGCGCGCAACACGGCCGAAGCGCTCAAGCGCGGCTACCGTGCGATCAAGCTGCACGAAGTGGGCGCAGCAGAGGTGCGCGCCGCGCGCGCCGTGATGGACGCAGATGCCGCGCTGATGATGGACGTGAACTGCCCGTGGAGCGTTGCGCAGTCGCTCGCGATGGCAGACCAGGTGCGCGAGTGCAACCTGCTCTGGCTGGAAGAACCGGTATGGCCGCCGGAAGATTTTGCGGGCCTCGCCGAAGTGCGCAAGCGCGGCGGCATCAAGACCGCAGCGGGGGAGAATTGCATCAGCCCCGCGCACTTTGACTACATGATGCGTGCCGGGGCGGTGGATTTTGCGCAGCCGAGCGTGACCAAGATTGGCGGCGTCACAGCCTTCATGCAGGTGGCGCAGATGGCGGCACGGCACGGCGTGACCTTGATGCCGCATTCGCCCTACTTTGGTCCGGGCCTGCTCGCGACGGTGCAGATGCTCTCGACTTTCACGCAAGAGACGATGGTGGAATATTCGTTTACTGACCTGGGTGCCAATCCCCTGGGCGAAGCGATTGCGATGAATGGGGGACGCATTGCCGTGCCGCAGGGGCCGGGACTGGGGCGTGATCCGGATAGGGATATTGTCAATCGTTATCGGGTGCGTTGACGCACAGATTTCCCCAATCAGGGCCTGCTCGCGGTGCCTGTCAAGTGCGGTTTGCCGTCACTCAAGTTTCCTTGGAGAGAGCATGAAAAAATGGATGCGCTGTTTCGCTGCAGTGGTGTGGGCAATCCCTGTGTTTGCAACCGTCTGGGTAACCACTGCCCAAGCGCAAGACTTCCCCGCCAAGACTGTGCGTCTTGTCGTTGGCTTCCCGCCTGGCGGCCTCGCCGATATTCTCGCGCGTGTGCTTGCCGACAAATTGCCGGCGGTGTGGAATCAGCCGGTGGTGGTGGAGAACCGCGCCGGTGCTTCCGGCGTGATCGCTGCCGACCTCGTGGCCAAGGCCAACCCGGATGGCCACACGCTGCTGGTGATCCTCACCAATCACGTGGTCATCGCGGCAGTGCGGCCCAAGCTGCCGTATGACGCACTCGCCGATTTCGCGCCGGTGTCGCTGGTGGGCAGCTCGCCGCTGCTGTTGATGGCGAATCCGAAACTGCCGGTCAACACCTTGCCCGAGTTGATCGCGCTGGCCAAGAGCAAACCCGGTGTGCTTTCATACTCCACACCAGGCGAAGGCTCGGTGCATCACCTCTCGCAAGAATTGCTCAATCACGCTGCGGGCATCAAGATGGTTCATGTGCCCTATGTTGGCGGCGCGCCAGCGATGATGGATGCAATGTCGGGCGTGGTCGATCTCAACATCGGCAGCCCTGCACAGGCATTGCAACAAATCGAGGCCGGCAAGTTGAAGGCGCTAAGCTACTCCGGTGAAAAGCGCTCGGCATTGTTGCCGCGCGTGCCGACCGTGGCCGAAGCGGCGGTGCCGGGATTCGCTGCCGCGCTATGGGGCGGTGTGCTCGCGCCGGCGCGGGTGCCCAAGACCGTGGTTGCCAAGATTCACGCAGACATTCGCACGGTGATGAACCTGCCCGATGTGCGCGAGCGGATGGCGAAGATGGGCGTGGAGATTGAAGCGAGCGCGCCGGAAGACTTCGACAAATTCATCCGCGCCGAATTGGTCAAGTGGAGCGCCGTGGCAAAGCAGGCGGGGGTGAAGGGCGAATAGAGCGAGTAGGGCGAGTGGTTCGAGTAGGGCGAGTAGGGCGAGTAGCTCGGCAGGGCAGCCAAAATCGCCGAACGACAGGCCCGGAGAACCGCATGGAACGGACGTCTGCGGATCACAATCTCCGTAGAGTGGCTCTGGCAGCGGCTTTCAGCCAGATGGCATTGCGCGGGAAATGCAGTTACCTACGAAATGTCACATCCTGCCAAATCGTAGCCAATTCGACTGGTCTTAGCGCCCGATATGCGCCGTCGCATCTTCCTCAACGCGATGCCAAATCTCGGCTGCCATCGGATTGCGCGCTTCTTCGAGGATGTGGCTCACGAGTCCCACTGCGCGCGCCATCACGCCGAGGCCGCGCACCACGCGCGCATCGATGCCGAGCTCGCAGGCGATTGAGCCGATGGCTGAAGTTGCGTTCATCGGCAACACTTTGGTGGTGCGCGATTGTGCTTCGGCGTGTACTGCCTGCATCAACTTGACATAGCGCCCGGAAAATCCATTCTCGGCGGCGATGCGGAATAGCACCGGCACGCGCGGGTCAACCGGCTTGTGGATCGGATGGCCGATGCCCGGGATGATCGCCTTGCGCGCCGCGTAATCATCGACGATAGTCTTGGCGAGTGAGGCGTAGTCGGGCGCATCACCCGCGTCCTTCAATGCCTTGGTGAGCAGGTTGGCGACGGCATCCATGGAGCCGACGAACACGCTGCCCAGGCCCAGCAGCCCCGCCGCCACCGCGCCCTGCAATGATTCGGGTGCGCCGACGTAAGTGGTGCGCGCTGCGATGGCCGAGGGCGTCATGCCGTGTTCTACCAGCGTGACGGTGATGGCGTTGAAGACGATCGATTCCTGCGGTGTCGGCAGGCGGCCCGTGAGGCCGAGGAAGCCCATGTCGCCGAGATTGACCTGGCCCAATACTTCGGTGCAGAGGTTCTTGCCGTAAACGGTGATGGAGTCGGCGGTGCTGTAGCCGGTGTCAGTGCGGATCGGTTTGGGTGTGCGGGCCATGTTGTGGGGGGGACAGGAGTGCGTTGAATGTTGAAGTGTTGGAAATGCCGATTTCGCTGTTAAGGCTCGATGGTTTTCCCCAGCGAGTTATCCACGATCAGCGGCGTGTCGAAGTAGCGAATCACCGGCTCGTTGCCGTACATCGCCTTGATGCGCGCGCGCCAGGCGGCGTCGTGACCGCGCTGTGCAGCTTCAATCGAGGGCCACAGATAGGCGCCACCGGCTTTGCCGTTGGCCGCGTCGTACAGATAATTCTTGCGCACCAATTCACTATTGGCGCGCCAGGCGACGGCGGTGGCACGCATGCCTTCGAGCACTTGTTCGCGGCTGATGCCGGCCGGCAAATCGAACAACACGAGTTCGGTGATCACATGGGGCTCCCGGAGGGTTGGTACGGGCGATGCGCGCAGGGCGGCTGCTGGTGACGAGTCGCAGTGCGGTGTGTAGAAGTGCGGCGAGTAGCAGTGCAGCGTGCGGCAGTGCGCCTCAGCTTTTCTTCATCGAATCAAAAAATGCGTCGTTGTTTTTGGTCGCGCGCATTTTCTCCATCATGAATTCCATCGCTTCGATTTCATCCATGTTGTAGAGGAATTTGCGCAGGATCCAGGTCTTGTGCAGCAACTCGGGGCCGAGCAGCAACTCTTCACGACGGGTGCCGGACTTGTTGATCAGGATCGATGGATACACGCGCTTCTCGGCCATGCGGCGGTCGAGATGGATCTCCATGTTGCCGGTGCCCTTGAACTCTTCGTAAATGATGTCGTCCATGCGGCTGCCGGTATCGACCAGGGCGGTCGCGAGGATGGTGAGCGAGCCGCCTTCTTCAACATTGCGCGCCGCGCCAAAAAAGCGCTTGGGCTTTTGCAGCGCGTTGGTATCGAGACCACCGGTGCCGATCTTGCCGCTGTTGGGCTGCACTGCGTTGTAGGCGCGCGCGAGGCGGGTGATCGAATCGAGCAGGATCACCACGTCTTTTTTATGTTCCACGAGGCGCTTGGCCTTTTCAATCACCATGTCGGCCACCTGCACGTGGCGAATGGCCGGCTCGTCAAAGGTCGAGGCCACCACTTCGCCGCGCACGGTGCGCTGCATGTCAGTGACCTCTTCGGGCCGCTCGTCGATCAGCAGCACGATCAGGATCACATCGGGATGGTTTGACGTGATCGCGTGCGCGATGTGTTGCAGCATCACGGTTTTGCCGCTCTTGGGTGACGAGACGATCAGGCCGCGCTGGCCTTTGCCGATCGGCGCAACGATGTCGATGATGCGCGAAGTGAGATTTTCTTCGGCCTTGATGTCACGTTCGAGCTTGAGCTGCTTGTCCGGAAACAGCGCCGTCAGATTCTCAAACAGGATCTTGTTTTTGGTGTTCTCGGGCGCATCGCCGTTGACTTTGTCGACTTTCACCAACGCGAAGTAGCGCTCGCCGTCTTTGGGCGTGCGCACTTCACCTTCGATGGTGTCGCCGGTGTGCAGATTGAAGCGGCGGATCTGTGACGGGCTGATATAGATGTCGTCGGTACCGGCCAGGTAAGACGTGTCGGGCGAGCGCAAAAAGCCGAAGCCGTCGGGCAGCACTTCGAGCGCGCCGTCGCCGAAGATCGGTTCGCCGCGCTTGGCCTTGGCCTTGAGGATGGCGAAGATCAGCTCATGCGTGCGCATGCGGTTGGCATTGTCGATTTCGAGGCCGACAGCCATTTCCACCAGTTCGGTAACGGGCAGGTCTTTGAGGTCGTTGAGATGCATAGAGGTGTGGGACGAGGATGTGCCAAGGCACAGGGCCGCGAGCGCGGCAAACAACAAAAAGCGGAGGGGATGCTGCGAAAAGCGCGAAAAAACCGGGGGAACTACAGAGTGCGCATCAACGCGGGCGGGGGGCAATTCGCACAGTTCGGACTACGGACGCGGAACGAAGCGCGGAACGAACGTACAGCAGGCGCGGCGGATGCAAAGACAGCTTAGGGTAAGCGCAACGCCCGCGCCGCGTCAATCACACAGTCAGCGGGCGTTGGGGAAATACAACAAATTGCTGGTCACTCGCTTGTCACCCGCTGGTCACCCGCTTGTCACCGAAGGCTGGGTGAGCAGCAGCATGACATCAATCAAACGTGGCTATCGAGAAACGCCGTCAACTGCGACTTTGACATCGCGCCGACCTTCTTGGCCACTTCCTGACCGTCCTTGAACAGAATCAGTGTAGGAATGCCGCGAATGCCAAACTTGGCGGGGATTTCCTGATTGGCATCGACGTCCATCTTGGCGATCTTGATTTTGCCGGCGTAGGCGGTGGCCATTTCTTCGAGCACCGGGGCAATCTGCTTGCACGGGCCGCACCACTCGGCCCAATAGTCGACCAGAACGGGTTCGCCGGATTTAAGGACATCGGCTTCAAAACTGGCATCGGTGACGTGGGTGATATTGGCGCTCATGATGGGGGCTTTCGGGGGTTTGGAAATGCGGGAGGATGTGCGTTACGAAGACTTTTGTTTTGCGCGCTGCGCCGCCGAAAAAGGCCAGCAGGCAGAGCGGGAATCACCATGCACCGCCGCCGCGTAGAAGGACAACTGATGCAATTCGATTATGCTAACAAAATCCGCTCCAACGCGTTTTGGCTGATGCCGCACTTCTGGGCGCTTTCTGAAAATTCAAGGCTGCATGCCCCCGTCCGGCAACCCCCCGATTGAACCTGGCAAGGCTGGTCATCAACACAGTCTGCGCCGCATTACGCTCGACGCATCACCCGCACTATCCGCGCGCATCGCAGACTTGGTGCTCGAAGCGTTTGATACACCTGATGCGAGCAGTGCGACGTTGATTGTTGCCGATCTGCGTGCCGCCCCCGGTTTGCGGCGCGCATTCGGGATTGCCGCCGCGCGGCGCGGCCACACCCTGTGCTTGCCGCCGCGCATCATCACTACGCATGACGCGCTGGCCGAAGCCCTGCCGGGGCGCACCGTTGAGCCGCCCGCGCGGCGCGCGGCGCGCCTCTACGGCATGGTGCGCGTCCACGGCTGGTATCAACGTGAATCGCTGTGGGACACCTGCGCCGCCGTGATCGCGCTGGCCGATGAACTCGGTGAAGCGCAGGTGGCAACTCTCACCGAAGGCGAGTGGCAGCGCGCGATTCGCGCGGCCTACAAACGCGGCGTGGAGTACGCCGACAGCCGCGAAGCGCGTCTGGTATGGGAGGTGTGGCACGCCGAGTCCGTCAGCACGACGGCTGCTGCAAGTGCGGCATCCACTACGGCCTCTACCGCAGAACCGCTCGCACCAACGGTTTTCAACATGATGGCGCTGCAAGTCTTGGCCACCAAGGACCGCGGGCCGTTGTTCATGCTGAACGCCGGGCGCCTGTCAGCACGCTGGCTGCACGCGTTGGAGCAAGCCGCTGCGCGCGTGCCGGTGACGCTGATCGAGCTCGCGCCACCACAGTGGACGCGGCAAGTGTGGCGCGATGTCGAGTCCGCTGTCGACGAGGAAGTAACAACCAGCGGAACAGCAGAAGCCTCCGCCGCGCTGCCCAGCATCCGCATCCTGGCCGCTGATTCGCTCGAAGCCGAAGCCGCAGCAGTCGAAGCGCAGGTCTGTGCCTGGCTTGCGCAAGGCACGCGCCACATCGCCTTGATCGCGTTCGACACACTGGTCGCGCGGCGCGCACGCGCATTGCTTGAGCGCCGCCAGGTGCTGCTCGCAGATGAAGCGGGTTGGCGTCTGTCGACCACCTCTGCCGCCACCGCAGTGATGCGCTGGATTGAAGCTGTGCAGGGCGGCATGCATAGCCGTACCGTGCTCGACTGGCTCAAATCGCCTTTCGTATTGGGCGACATCGAACGCAGTCAGCGCGAGACCGCGATTGCCGCCATCGAAGACGCGGTCCATCGCCACGACATCATGCGCTTTGCGCCCGCGCTGCTGCAAGCCGCAGAACTGCCGCCGGACGCGATGGTCTTGATCGAGCGTCTGCTTGGAGCCGAGGCTGCATGGCCGCGCGGCGAGCAGACTTTTGATGCCTGGATGATGGCGCTCGATGCTGCGCTCGACCAACTGGGCATTCGCAGCCTGCTGGGGCGCGATGCGGCCGGGGCGGAAGTGTTGACGCTGCTTACGCAAGTGCAAAGGTCGCTAGCGCCGGTGCAGGGGGCGTCGCCAGCGCCAGTGGCCGCAGCGCGCAAAGCGGCGCCGCGCGTGAGCGCCGGTGAGTGGCGCATTTTTCTCACCGCGCAGTTTGAAGCCGCCTCGTTCCGCAATCGCCTGATCGACAGCCCCGTGGTGCTCACCACACTTGAAGGCGCGCAGTGGCGCAGCTTCGATGCCGTATTGCTGGTGGGCGCGGGCGCAGCGCATCTCAATGCGCGCGTCCCCGATGATTTGTTCGTCAATACGGCGCTACGCGGCGCGCTCGGCCTCGCAGATGCCGCCAGCCGCCGAGATCAATTGCACCAGCGCTTAGGCGCAGTGATCGGCATGGCAGGCACGGTGGCCGCCACCTGGCGCAGACGGCAACTCGATGAACAGCTTCCACTGTGCGCTCCCTTGGCGCGGCTGGAGTTGGCGCGGCGGCTCGCGGGTCTCCCGAGTGGCATCGAGATGCTTGAGACCGGGCGCGACGCGCGTGTGACTTTTGAGTCGCAAGAAGGGGGGCGGGGTGCGCCTGCACCGCGCACCCCTGGCGGCCTGCCGGATCGCATCACGGTATCGGCCTACGCCAATCTGCTTGCCTGTCCCTACCGGTTTTTCGCAACCACGCTGCTGGCCTTGCGCGAGCCCGACGAACTCGAAGAGACCCTCTCCAAGCGCGACTACGGCATCTGGGTACACCGCGTGCTGACCCGCTTTCACGAAACCCACGCGTCGCTGCAAGACGTGGATGACGCCACTCTTTGTGCCACGCTCGAAAGAATCGCGGATGACGTATTCGCCCCGCTGATTGCGTTCAACTATTTGAGTCTGGGATGGAAACTGCGTCTGGCCAAATTGTTCCCCGCCTATCTCGCTTGGCAGCGAGAGCGTGAAGTGCGAGGCTGGCGTTTTGAAGAAGGCGAAGCGGCGCGCGTGCTCGCAATCAGCGTGGGTGCAGGCGGTAGCGCAGACGGTGGCGCAGACGCGGCGCGCAGCATTGAATTGGCCGGCCGCATCGACCGCATTGACCGGCACACGGACGACGGCAGTGTTGCATTGATCGACTACAAGACACAGCGTTTGGAGCTTCTTAAAAGCCGCCTGCGCGATGTGGGCGAAGAAGCGCAGTTGGCCGGCTACGCGATATTCGAAGCCGCGCGTGGCAACACCATTGGGGCAGCGGGTCTGGCGAGCATCGATGGCGACACGGTGGGTCTGGCGCTCGCGCACATTGACGAGCCCGCCGAGGCCGCGCGCGCCCACATGCTGTTGCGTGCGGTCGAAGGCGGCGCTGCGCTGCCGGCCAACGGCGCAGCGCGGGTTTGCGATTTTTGTCAGGTGCGCGGACTGTGCCGCAAGGACTACTGGAGCGGCGCACAGAGCAACGTACCCGACACCGGGCGCAGCAACCCATGAGCGCCGCACCCCTCGACATCCCGGCTGCACTCGACCCCGCGCGCAGTTGCGTGATCGAAGCCTGCGCGGGCAGCGGCAAGACCTGGCTGCTGGTTGCGCGCATGTTGCGTGCGCTTTTGGCCGGTGCCAAACCCGCCGAGATACTCGCGCTCACGTTCACCCGCAAGGCCGCGCAAGAAATGCGCGCCCGGCTTGACGCCTTGCTGCTGGAGTTGGCGACGCTTGATGAAGCTGCCGCCATCTCCCTGCTCGCCGGGCGCGGATTGTCTTCGCACGAAGCGCGCCGCCAATTGCCGCGTGCGCGCAGGCTCTGCGAAGAAATGCTCGCCGCCACGCCGCCAGTCGCGATTGACACGTTCCACGGCTGGTTCATCGGCCTCGCGCAACGCGCCCCGATGGGTGTGCAGGACGAAGCAGGCACGCTCGGAGCCAGCCTGGATGATGCGGCAGAGCGGCTGTTTGACGAAGCCTGGCAGCGCTTCGCCCTGCGCTGCGGCCGTGCGCCTGCCAGCCCTGAAGGCCTGGCATTTCAGCGGCTCCTGGGCGAGCACGGCCTGCATCAAACGCGCGCGCTGCTGGTGCGCTGGCAAGCGCGCAGTGTCGAGTGGCAGGCCTTCACGGCGGGGCAGCTTGATCCTGCGGAGTGGGCAATGGCGCAACTCGCCGCTGAAACCGGTGCGGGTGACATCAATGCGCGCGCACGTTTTGTGGCGCAGCATCGCCCTGAGCTCGATACGATTCTGCTGAGCCTGCCTGACTTTGACAGGCGCCTCGTCAACTGGGGCGCGGATGCATTCACGGCCCATCTGCAATTAATGCAATGGGAAGCCGCCGCAGCCGCGGCAACGGCAAGCACGGCAACGCCGGGCAACGCAAGCGGCGCCGCGCGCAGCAGCTTGCTCGACGCCCTGTTCGACGGTGTTGGCAAGATACTGTTCAAGAGTGATGGTGCGGCGCGCGAAAGCCAGCCCACCAAGACCGCGATCAAGGCCTGGGGTGGCGAAGCGGCGCACGCGTTCGCTGAGCGCCTGGCCGCGCTGGCCGCGCCGTGGCAAGCGGCGCGCGAGTCGTATCGCGCCGCCTGCACACTCGCGCTCAACGCCGATGTGTTCGCCTGCGGCACCGCCTTGCAGCAGGAACTCGACGCCTTCAAGCGCGAATCACGCCGCATCGCCTTCAATGACATTGAAGCGCTGGCGCGCCGTCTGCTCACCGACAGCAACATTGCCGCTTACCTGCACGAACGCCTCGACGCGCGCATCCGCCACGTGTTGATTGATGAGTTTCAGGATACCAATCCGGTGCAGTGGCAGGCCTTGCAGGGCTGGTTCGACGCCTATGGTGACGACACCTCGCGGCCCTCGGTGTTCCTCGTCGGTGATCCCAAGCAGTCGATCTACCGCTTTCGCCGTGCCGACGCGCGCCTGTTTGATGCGGCGGGGGAGTGGCTGGCCACCCACTATGGCGCGCGCCGCTTTGAACAAAACCAGACGCGGCGCAACGCGCCCGCCGTCGTCGCGCTGGTCAACACCTTGTTTCGCGCGGTGCAGCAGCGCGTGCCGGCCTACACCCATTTTCACGAGCACAGCGCGTTTGACAGCGCCAAGCCCGGGCGCGTCGAGCTGTTGCCGCTGGCGGAGTACGTCAAGCGCCCAAAGCGGGAAGGGCCGTTGCGCAATCCGTTGCTCGAAGCCGCGCCGGATGATGATGATCAGCGTGCCTTCGCCGAAGGCGCGCAGGTAGCAGAACGGATTCGCCAGTTGCTCGCGCACGAAGTGGTGCGCGCTGACGGTGCGCCGCGTCCGCTGCGCGCGGCGGACATCCTGCTGCTCGCGCGGCGGCGGCGCGATTTTGCGGCGTATGAAATGGCGTTGCGCGAGGCCGGCATCCCGTTCATCACCGCGCGCGCCGGCGGCCTGCTCGATGCGCTCGAAGCGCGCGATCTAGCCGCCTTGCTCAATCTGTTGATGACCCCCGCGCGTGATCTGTGGCTGGCGCACGTGCTCAAAAGCCCGTTGATGGGTGCGACGGACGCCGATTTGATGACCTTGGCTGCGCTGGCCCGTGAGCGGCACGGCGCTGCCGCCAACAATGCCACCGCTGGCTGGTGGCCCGCGCTGATGTACAGCACCGCATTGCCGGCCACCCTCGCGCGCGCGCGCGACTTGCTCGCCGCGTGGCAGTTGCTCGCCGGCGTGTTGCCGGTCCACGATCTGCTCGACCGTGTGCTCGCAGATGCCGATGCGCGCACGCGCTACGTCGCCGCTGTGCCGCCGCATCAACGCGCGCAAGTGCTGGCCAATCTTGACGCGTTCATCGAACTCGCGCTCAATGTGGACTCGGGCCGCTTCCCGAGCCTGCCGCGCTTTCTCGACGAGCTGCGGCGCATGGCCCAAGGCTCCGAGCAGGAAGCGCCGGACGAAGGCACCGCCGCGCGCGAGGATGCAGTACGCCTCATGACGATTCACGCAGCCAAAGGCCTGGAAGCGCCTGTGGTGTTTTTGCTCGGCACCAATGCCGGTGTGCGCGCGGACACCGGGTTTCGCGATCTCGTGGTCTGGCCGCCTGATGCACCCGCGCCGTCGCACTTTTCGATGCTCGGCAAGCTCGCTGAAGCGCCATTGGTGCAGCAAGAGCAGTTGCAGGCCGAAAGCGCGCTGGATCAAATCGAAAATTTCAACGTGCTCTATGTAGCGCTGACGCGCGCGCAGCAGATCGTGGTGGTGAGTGGCGCGCCGTCAGAGCGCACAGCGGCGGATGCGCCGTATGCGCTCGTGGCCGATGCCCTGAAAGCCTTGGGGGATGCGGCTCTTGGGCCGATGCCGGTTGAAGAGGCGCTCCTGGAGCGGCTCTCCAGCGTGCCGCTTGTTTCAGGTTTGGATGGCGTGACGGTGGTTGCCAGAGCCACCGCTGCTGCGGTGCCGCCTACCGGCCAGTTGCGTGAGACGGCGAGCGACGCCATGCGCGTGGGCACGCTGATGCATTTGGCGCTGCAAGCGCTCAGTGATGCGCGCGATGCGCGGGCCGCGCCCCTGGATGCCGCCGTGCTCGCCGTGCGGCTAGGCGTCGATGTGAGCGAAGCACAGGCTCTGCACGACGCCGCGTCTGCCGTTTGTGTGGCGCCTTCACTGTCGCGCTTTTTTGATCCGGAGCAGTTCGTACGAGCGCGCAACGAGATGACCTATGCCGATGCGCAAGGAGAGGTCAGGCGGGTTGACCGGGTGGTTGAATTCCAGGACGCCGTGTGGGTGCTCGACTACAAGGCGCAGGTGGGCGATCAGGCGGGCGATCAGGCGGGCGACGCCCGGCGCGCAACCTATGTTGCGCAGGTAGCGGCGTATGTCGCGGCATTGCAGGGCTTGACGCCTGACAAGCCCGTGCGCGGTGCGCTGATCGATTTGGCGGTGCGGCGCCTGATCGCGCTATAGGCGGTTGGGCGCAACGCCCCGCTACCCAGCGCGACGCCCAAGCGCGCTGTGCGTCGCCCAGGTGTTGGGAACGCGGCCCAAGCGCTCAGCGCGAAGATTCAGCGCGCTTGTTCTTGTACATCGCGCGATCAGCCGCGCGCAGTAATTCTTCGGCGTCCTGTCCGTCACGCGGTGCGATGGCGACGCCAATCGCAATGCCGATTGAAAACGTGCGTCCGCGCGCGCGCACCGGCGCGGCGATCGCTGCCATGATTTTGCCGGCCACGATCTGCGCAGCACCCGATTGCCGCAGATTGGGCAGCAGCGCAACAAACTCGTCACCCCCAACGCGCGCCACGGTATCGCCATCGCGCACGCAGGTGCGCAGGCGCCTCCCGACCTCGGCCAGTACGTCATCGCCATAGTCGTGGCCGTGCTCGTCATTGACCGCCTTGAAGCGGTTGAGGTCCATGTAGAGCACCGCGACAATCTGCCCGCTGTCGTAATGGCGGCTGCCTTGGTGCAATGCGCTCTCCAGCCGCGCCATCAAGGTCGCGCGGTTGGCCAGCGCGGTGAGCGAATCAAAATGCGCGAGGTAGTTGATTTCCTGGCGCAGCTTCTCGCGCTCAGTTACGTCTTTCTCGACGCTGACGTATTCGGCGACGGTGCCCTGGGCATCGCGCACCGGTGTGATCGTCAACTCGGAGTAGTAGAGCGCACCGTCCTTGCGCTTGTTGGTGATGACGCCGCGATACGCTTTGCCCGCTTCGAGCACTTTCCACAGGTTGGCGTAAAACTCATGGTCGTGCTGCCCCGACTTGAGAATGCCCGGCTTGTTACCCAGCGCCTCGCCCGCGGTGAAGCCGGTGATGCGCTCCCACGCCGGGTTGACATAAGTGATGACGCCAGCGGCATCGGTGACAAGAAAACCATCGTCAGTCTGCTCGACAAGATTGGAGACCTTGGCGATCTGCTGGCTGCGCTCGATCACGCGTGCTTCGAGCGTGCGGTTGGCTTCTTCGAGCGCGAGGTTTTGCTGCGCGACGGTATCCATCGCGCCACGCAGACGCCGCGCCATTGCTTCGAACGAACTGGCGAGGCCGTCAAGTTCGGCGCTATGGCCGTGCGGCAGCGGCTGATCCCAGCGTTCGTGTGAGAGGTTGTCGGCAGCCTGCACCAGTTGGTCGAGGCCGCGGTTGAACCACTTGAGCACGGCGTAGCCCGTAAAGAGCGCGATCAAGAGCGCGATGATGCAGATGGCCACGGTGGCCTCGACGCTGCCGGCGATGCCGGCGAGCACATCGGTGCGCGGAATCGCCACTGCCGTGGTCCAGCCGAGGCCGCCACTCGGACCTTCGACCCGAAACGGCCGCGCTGCAATCAGCATCGTGCCGGCGGAAGAGGGTACGGCACCGCGCACATTGTGTGTGGCGTTGGCCTCGATGGCGCCAACCGCCGCGCGGATCACCGTGTTCGGTGAGTCGGCGGCGCGCAAGCGTTTCTCTTCGCCGCCGGCGCGCGTGAAGGGCGCATCGAGCGTGGAGTTGGCAACCAGCTCACCGCTTTTTTCGTAGATGAATGCGGCACCGCTGGCGCTGATCGACAGCCCGTGCAGAAAATTGGACAAATGCGCCAGCGTGACGTCGGTGGCCACGACGCCGATCAGTTCACCGCCCTTGTCGTAGAGCGGCAGAGAGCGCGTGGTCTTGAGATTGCCGCGTGCCTCCGAGACATAGACCGGGCTCCACACTGCGGCTTTTTTCCCTGCCGCAAGCTGATACCAGGGCCGCGTGCGCGGATCGTATTTACCGCTTTGGTTGAAGATGATGCGGTCACGGTCGCCCGGCTTGGCTGCAAGATACGAATGGCGAATGCCGTCGGTGGACGCGTCGCGCACGCGCACGTTGACACGGCCATCGGCAAAGCGCTCGACGCCGATGAACTCGCCTTTGGGGTTGCCGAAATACACGTAGCCAATCGACTCGGTCAGCCCGGCGATCTGCCACAAATGCTTTTCGACTGACGCCAGACTCTTCATGTCAATCGCGCCGGTGGCGAAATTGGCTTTGAGGGTGCCGAGCACCAGTTGCGAATCCTGCAAGTGCAGGTCGGTGGCGAGCTCAATGCGCGAGAGGATGTCGTCGGCGCGGCGCTGCGCCAATTCGTCCACCGCCTGTGCGCCGGCGCGGTAGGAGAGGGCGCCGATGAGAATGGCCACGCCGGTGATGAGCGCGACGAAGGGCACCAGCAGGGCAGCCTTGAGCGACAGCAATTTACGCAGCATGATCAGACCACAGCATGATGAGACCCCCCCCGGGTAAGCGAATTTCATTATAGGAGAGCAGTCGCGGGCGGCGAGCCGCTGCCGCTAAGATACGCAGCCTTCACTTTTGGTGTGCCCCGCCGGCCCGCCGCACTGCATGCAGCCGTTTTTCACCAGCCTTGCTGACGCGTTCACACTTGCGTTGTCATTTGACGCAGGCCTCTACTCGATCATCTCGCTGACGCTCAAGGTGAGCGTGACAGCGGCGCTGCTCGCGGCGCTGGCAGGCACGGCCCTCGGCGCATGGGTTGCGGTGGGCCGTTTCCCTGGGCGCAGCGTGTTGATCGTACTGTTCAATGCGGCGATGGGCCTGCCGCCGGTGGTGGCAGGCCTTGCGGTCTATTTGTTGCTGTCGCGCGCCGGGCCGTTTGGTAGCTTTGGTTTGTTGTTCACACCGCAGGCGATGGTGATTGCGCAAGTGCTGCTAATCACACCGATTGTGGCTGCGCTGTCGCGCCAGATCATCGAAGACGCGTGGCGCGAATACGAAGAGCAACTCACCTCGCTCGGCGTCTCTCGCACGCGCGCCGCGCTCACCCTGCTGTGGGACACGCGCTTTTCGCTCGCTACCGTGGCTCTCGCCGGATTGGGCCGCGCGATGGCGGAGGTTGGTGCCGTAATGATCGTCGGCGGCAACATTGAGGGCGTCACGCGCGTGATGACCACCGCGATTGCGCTGGAAACGACCAAGGGGGATTTGCCGCTCGCGCTCGCACTGGGGGTGATCCTGCTCACGCTGGTGCTGCTGCTCAATCTCGCCGCGCATCTAGTGCGTGAGTGGTCGATCAAGCGCTATGGATGAAGTGGCCATGACGAACGCCCTGCTCACGCTCGATCGTGTCAGCTTCGACGGACGCGGCCATCGCGTACTCGACGCAATCTCGCTGCGTCTGAGTGCACGCCGCACATTTATCCTTGGGCCGAACGGCGCGGGCAAGAGCGTGCTGCTGCGCGTGATGCACGGATTGCTCGAGCCATCGGCCGGAGAGGTTCGCTGGGAGCGGGTTTCAGACGCATTGCCGCCAGGAATGGCTGCTGGAGCGGCTGATGGCGGTTCGACTATTCCGGCTGCTGGCAGTGCTGGAGCAAGCACGTCAGCGCGCCCGCGCCTGGCGATGGTGTTTCAACGCCCGGTGATGCTGCGCCGGAGCGCGCTCGACAATGTCATCTACGGCATGCGCGCCAACGGCAGCTCTGAAGGAGTAGCAGCGGGTGTGGAAGAGCGTGCGCAAGAGAAGCTGGCACGTGTCGGCCTCGCCCATCTGGCTGCGCGGCCCGCGCGCGTGCTCTCTGGTGGCGAGCAGCAGCGCGTGGCGCTCGCGCGTGCCTGGGCGTTGCAACCCGATGTATTGCTGCTTGATGAGCCGACCGCAAATCTGGATCCGCACGCGATCAGGCAGGTTGAAGCCATCATCGGCGAGATTGCCGCCAGCGGCACCGCCATCGTCATGACCACCCATCATCGCGGCCTCGCCAAGCGTCTCGCCGATGAAGTCATTTTCTTGCATCAGGGGCGTGTCGCCGAGCAAACACCCGCCGGCCAATTTTTTGATCAGCCGCAATCGCAGCCGGGGCGCGATTATTTAAAAGGCGACCTTGAATGAATTGGATGACTGTTTGTCACATAGCCGGATCAGCTCGTGCTTTTCCCCGAGTACGCCGCGCTACACTGGCACGTGCCATGGCATTGCTCGCAGCGGCGCTCGCACCGCTGGCAGTTGTGCCGCTGCATGCACAGGAAAGATTCATCACGGTGGCGTCGACCACCTCGACCGAACAATCCGGCCTGTTCACGCACCTGCTGCCCGCTTTCGAGAAAAAGACCGGCATCAAGGTGCGCGTGGTCGCGGTGGGTCCGGGGCAGGCGCTCGACATGGGGCGGCGCGGCGATGCTGACGTGGTGTTTGTACATGACAAAGTGGCTGAAGAAAAATTTGCGGCTGATGGTTTTGGCGTTGATCGCAAAGAGGTGATGTACAACGACTTCATCGTCATTGGTCCCAGTACCGACCCGGCCCGGGCCAGAGGCCGCGATGTGCAGGAAGGGATGAAGCGCATCGCGGCAGCCAAGGCGCCATTCGTCTCGCGCGGCGACAAGAGCGGCACACACGCGGGCGAGCAGCGCTATTGGAAATTGGCCGGCGTCACGTTCGACAAGACCGCCAGCCAGTGGTATCGCGAATGCGGTTGCGGCATGGGGCAGGCGCTCAATTTGGCGGCGTCGATGAATGCCTATGCGCTGGCCGATCGCGGCAGTTGGTTGTCATTCAAGAACCGGCAAGCGCTTGCCATCGTGGTCGAGGGCGATGCGGGGTTGTTCAATCAATACGGCGTCATGCTGGTCAACCCGGCGAAACACGTCCACGTGAAAAAAGAACTTGGGCAGGCCTTTATCGATTGGCTGGTGTCGGCGGAAGGGCAGCATACGATTGCCGCATACAAAATCGGCGGTGAGCAATTGTTCTTTCCCAACGCCAAATAAATACGCCGCGCACACCCTTGGGACACAAGGGTTTGCGCGGCGGGATGGGTGCGGCTCACTGCGTGCTTACTTCTTTGCTGCTTGCGCCTTCGCGACTTCGTCGGCTAATTCCTTGCCGCTCTTGTAGTGGGCCACTTTGCTCAGAGTGGTGCGCCAGGTGCGTTGGAAGAACGCGTTGGAGCCGCTGACTTCTTCCTTCCAGTATTTATCGGCCAGTGCCTGGTTCTTGGGCACATC
>JANPAR010000248.1:0-2783 GCA_031430015.1 Burkholderiales bacterium | reverse complement strand
GCACAAACGCGCAATCGGCTTCACGTCGCGCAGCGGCACGGCGCTTGACGTTGGATGCGGATGCAGCGGCAGGTTTTTTGACCTGCTGCGTTCCCAAGGTTTCGCGGCGGAAGGTTTGGACTTTTCGGCAGAGATGCTGCGACTGGCACGCGAAGCGGACTCGGGCGTCACCCTGTATCACGCTGACATCTGTGATTGGACTGCGCCAAAACCCTACGACTTCATCAGCGCCTGGGACAGCATCTGGCACGTTCCCCTGCCAAAACAGCGCGCAGTTCTGCTCAAGCTCTGCGCTGCGCTGCATCCTGGAGGCGTCATCATCTTCACTGCCGGCGGAGTGGAAACCCCGGGTGAGTTACAAGACGCTCATATGGGGGTGCCGATGTATCACGCATCGCTCGGCGTACCCAACATAGTCAGCGTGCTGGCTGAAGGCGGGTGCGCCCTGCGTCACTTCGAGTACGACCAGTATCCTCAACCCCATGTGTATTTCATCGCGCAGCGGGCCGCCTGACGCGGGTTGACAGGCGGTCAAGGCGCTGCGATCCGGATGGCAAGTTTTGCTATCATTTCCGCTGGTTCGTCCGGAACATTCCGTTTTACGGGGGCCATGCCGGAAACCGTGCCACAGAGTACGGCTTTTTAAAACCTAGGAGATTTTGTGATGCAAAAACTGATTGCTGCCATCGTTGCCGGCCTGTTCGCCGTGTCGTCCGCTGCGGTGCTGGCCCAGGCCAAAGATGCGCCGAAGGCTGACGCCAAGAAAGCGGCTCCCAAGGCTGACGCCAAGAAGGACGCACCGAAAGCCGACGCCAAGAAGGACACCCCAAAGGCTGATGCCAAGAAAGACGCACCGAAAGCTGACGCCAAGAAGTAAGTTTCAGCAGACAAGCCTTACGACGGGCCGCCCTTGAGGCGGCCCGTTTGTTTTCCTGCACGTGCCACCCCGGCTGCGTAACGCCATCGAACGCAAACATGCGCCTCTTGCTCGAGGGAAGTAACCTCCACTGAGAGCATCATCCATCCATCTGACCAACTACCGGAGCGGTTGCGCTGCCGGGTTTTGGTCAACGGCATCGCCCAAACGTGCGGCCAAACTTTCGTCGAGGCCGCCACTGCCGGCAAGTTTGCGCAATTCACAGAAAGTCCTCATGATGAATCAGTATGCCGCCGAACGGTGATTGATTTCAATCACTTCCACGACGACGAGCTTGTCGTGTATCGCAGCAATGATGCGCCAGTCACCTGCGCGATACTTCCAGCGGTCGCTCAGATCGCCATGCAGCGCCTCACCGATCGCACGAGGATCAGCGAGCGCCTCGACCCGATCCATCAATTTGAGAATCCGCTCGGCAACCTGACGATCAAGCTTGCGGATTTGGCGCTCTGCTTCGGCGCTATATGTGACTTTATAGGCCAAGGCTTTTTTTCAAATCAGCATGCGAGATTGCCTTGGCGGGGTCAGTGGGTTTGCGCCGCTTGAGGCGCGCGACGGCTTTGCGGTCAAACTCCCGCTCGCGCCAGTCATCAATCGCCTGCTTGAGAAGCTGAACCGGCCCCTTCTTGCTGGCGCGCGCAGCCTCGGTCAGCGCTTGTGCGGTGGCGGCATCCAGGCGCAATAGCGCGGTGCCGTCTGATTGAATGGTCAGGTTGGCGGTGCTCATGACAAGGACTCCAGAAGTGCAATTGAGAAAGATGATACACCGCTCGTTTTGGCCTCATCGGCAGGTCTGCGAAGACGCTCCGGGCATGGCGGTTGTTGAGAATATACTGATTGGTATAATATTCATACTTACAAGAATATTTTAAACAACGGCCCCGGCCCGCTCCTCGTTTTCCTCCCAATGACCACGCTCCCCCTCTGCGGCATCCGCATCCTCACCCTGGCCGAGCAATACCCCGGCCCCTATGCCACCTCGCTGCTGGCCGACCTCGGCGCCGACGTGATCCTCGTCGAGCGCCCCGGCAGTGGTGATCCCTCGCGCCGCCACGGCGGGCATTTCGAGTCGCTCAACCGCAACAAGCGCTCGGTCGCGATTGATCTTAAAAGCGCGGCAGGCAAGGCGGCATTTCTGGCACTGGTGGACAGTGCCGACGCGGTGATGGAAGGCTTTCGCCCCGGTGTGATGACGCGGCTTGGGTTTGACGCGGCGCAGTTGCGCGTGCGCAAGCCGGCGCTGATTTATGTGTCGGTGTCTTCCTTCGGCCAGAGCGGGCCGCTCGCGGCGGTGGCCGGGCACGACCTGAGCGTGCAAGGCGTGGCGGGGCTGATCAACGTGCCCTTGGGGCAGGAAGCGACCACGCCGCTGCCCTGGCTGCCGCTGGCCGATGTGGCCTCGGGCATGTTCGCGGCGATGGCGGTGCTCACCGGTCTGGTCGCGCGCAACCGCGATGGCAAGGGCACCAATACCGACATTTCGATGCTCGACTCGCTGGTGTCGTGGATGGTGCCTTTCATCGTGCCGGCCATCAACCACATGCGGCCTGCGCCGTTGCCGCCGAAAGACCCCGGCTACGGCGTGTTTGCCACTGCCGATGGCCGCCAGATCACGCTCAGCATCGCCGGGGAAGACCATATGTGGCGTGCGCTGTGTGGGCTGCTGGAGATGAACGATCTGGCTGGTCTGACGGAAGTGCAGCGGGTCGAGCGCGCGGCTGAGGTCAGCCCGCGCCTGCGTGCTGCGGTGGCGCGCCACCCGGCAGATTGGCTGGCAAGCGAGATGGAGGCTTTGCAAATTGCGTTTGGCCCGGTGCTCTCGTTGAGCGAAGTGCCGGCGGGCGCG